>CAYPWQ010000195.1:0-2330 GCA_964414495.1 uncultured Oscillospiraceae bacterium | reverse complement strand
GGCTCACCGAGCAGGAGCTGAAGGCCGAGACCACGGAGAACGTGGATCCGGGCGACATCCGGCTGACGCTGTAAGCGTCCCATAAAACGACAACAAATCACAGAAAGGAACTGCTGATATGACTGAGAATACGATGCCCGAGCTGACCCTTGACCCCAGCGCCATGGCCGCCGTGGAGGTTCCCTCCCTGACCCTCGAGCCCGAGGCTCCCACCCCCGCTGCCCCCGCCGTGGAGGAAAAGAAGGAAGTCGAACCCGTCCAGATGGACGAAAAGCTGCTGACCGAGGAAGAGCGTAAGGTCGTGCGTGAATTCTCCAGCAAGATCGATCTCACTGACTCCAACATGGTGCTGCAGTACGGCGCCGCCGCGCAGAAGAGCGTGGCCAGCTTCTCTGAAAACGCTCTGGCCTCCGTCCGCAGCAAGGATCTGGGCGAAGTGGGCGAAGCGCTGAGCAGCCTTGTCGTGGAGCTGAAGGGCTTTGGCGAGGAGGAGGAAAAGAAGGGCCTGTTCGGTCTGTTCAAGAAGACCGGCAACAAGCTGGAGACCATGAAGGCCCAGTATGCCAAGGCCGAGACCAACGTGGACAAGATCGTGGCGGCGCTGGAAAAGCATCAGGTGACGCTGATGAAGGACATCGCCATGTTCGACCAGATGTATGAGCTGAACCTGAAGTATTATAAGGAGCTGACCATGTACATCCTGGCGGGCAAGCTGCGTCTGGAGGAGGTCCGCAAGGGCGAGCTGGAGGAGCTGCGCAAGACCGCCGAGCAGACCAGTCTCGCCGAGGATGCCCAGCGCTACAACGACATGGTGAACCTCTGCAACCGCTTTGAAAAGAAGCTGCACGATCTGGAGCTGACCCGCATGGTGTCCGTGCAGATGGGCCCCCAGACCCGCCTGCTGCAGAATAACGACACCCTGATGGTGGAAAAGATCCAGACCTCTCTCGTGAACACCATCCCCCTCTGGAAGAGCCAGATGGTGCTGGCTCTCGGCATGGAGCACAGCCGTCAGGCCACGGAGGCCCAGCGCGCCGTCAGCGACACCACCAACGAGCTGCTGCGCAAGAACGCCGATCTGCTGAAGATGGGCACCGTCGCCACCGCCAGGGAAGCCGAGCGCAGCATCATCGACATCGAGACACTGCAGCACACGAATCAGCAGCTCATCTCCACGCTGGACGAGGTGCTGACCATCCAGCGCGACGGCGCGGTGAAGCGCAAGGAGGCCGAGGCAGAGCTGGGCCGCATCGAGGGCGAGCTGAAGCAGAAGCTCATGGAGCTGCGCAATTGACCGCAGCCCCTCCCCGCGCCCCTCTCCGGGCGCACTTACCCCTTCCTCTTGAAAGGAGGCCAAACCATTGAAACAGTTTTTCCAGAAGAAGTCCGTGGCTGTGGCAGTGCTGGTGCTGGCGATCGTGCTCAGCAGCGCCTATGGTCTGATGAAAAAGCCCGCCTCCCTGCCGGACGTGAAGAGCGGCCAGTGGGTGCAGGACGAGGCCGGCGTCCTCTCCGCCGAAACGGAGACGCTGGTGCGCCGCTATAACGAGACCTGGGACAGCAGCTATTACGCTGTTGTGGCTGTGGCCACGGTGGATTCCACCCGCGGCTGGGACGAGCTGCAGACCTATACCGCCGAGCTCGGCAACAACTGGGGTCTGGGGCTCAACGATCTGCTGCTGCTGATCGACACCTCCGGCAGCTGGTACATCAACGGCGGCAGCGAGGCCCTCGCCCGCATGAACGATCAGGACATCGCCGCCATTTCCGCCGCCTTCACCGCGGATTTTGACGCGGAGGATTACGACGGGGCGGTGCAGTCCCTCTTCCAGCGGCTGGACGGCTGGTATGCCTCGGCCTACGGCGGCTCCCAGCTGGAAGATCAGCCCGGATACGGCGGCAGCTATGACTATGCCTCCAGCGGGTGGCAGTCCTCCGTCTCCGTGGGCAGCGTCCTCGGCAGCATCATCGCGGTCATCGTGCTGCTGCTGATCGTCGGCGCGATCCTGGATCTGTTCCGCTATCGCCGCTATCAGCGGCGCTATGTGCGGCGCAGCATCCTTCCTCCCACGCCCTATATGCCCATTTTCTGGGGCCGTCCCCGTCGACCCAGGCGGCCCAGAGCACCCAAGCCCCCGCGGCGGCCCACGCCTCCGCGGAATGACCGTCGTCCGCCCAGCGGCGGCTTCGGCGGTTTCGGCGGCGCGACCCGTCCGCCCCGCAGCGGCGGCAGCAGACCCGGCGGCGCATCCCGTCCCAGCAGTCGGCCCGGCAGCCGTCCCAGCGGCGGCTTTGGCGGAGGCGGCTTTGGCAGCGGCAGCCGCAGCACC
>CAYPWQ010000194.1:0-2351 GCA_964414495.1 uncultured Oscillospiraceae bacterium | reverse complement strand
TTCATCTCCAAGAAGGAGAACATGGATCGCCGGGTGTTCGGCAATCTGATGCATGCGGCGGGGATGCTCCCCATCGACCGCGAGAATGACCGCGCCGCCGTCCGCACGGTGATCCAGGCAGCAAAGCTCCTGAAGGAGCAAACCGTCAGCATCGGCCTCTATCCCGAAGGATACTGCAAGCGGGACGCCTCGCTGGTGCTCCAGCCCTTCCGCGACGGTTCGCTGAAGATCGCCCAGAAGGGCGGCGCGCCGGTAGCGGTGGCCACCGTGCAGGGCACCGACCGCATCATTCCGGGGTTCTGGCGCAGCCTGTATACTGAGGTGAAGCTGGATATCCTGGCCGTGATCCCGGCAGAAGAGGTGCAGAGCCACAGCACCCACGAGCTGGGCGACAGGATCTGGCACATCATGTACGATCATCTGACGAAAGAATAATCAATAATTAATAAAGGAGAGCGCGAACCATGAACATTCCCTGCAAAGCTGAAACGAAGGTCGTATTCGACTATTTCTGCGAGATCTGCAAGATCCCGCACGGCAGCGGCAACTCCGGCCCCATCGCGGACTATCTGGAGAATTTCGCCAAGGGTCTCGGCCTCTGGTATCACCGGGACGAGGCCAACAACCTGATCGTTGTGAAGGAAGCTACGCCCGGCTATGAGGATGCTGAGACGGTGATCCTCCAGGGCCACATGGACATGGTCTGCGAAAAGACGGCTGACCGCAACATCGACTTTCTGAAGGACGGTCTGGAGCTCTATGTGGACGGCGACTGGCTCCGTGCCCGCGGCACCACCCTGGGCGGCGACGACGGCATTGCGGTCGCCATGATGATGACGCTGCTGGCCGGGAATTATCCCGCGCCCCGCCTCGAGTGCGTCTTTACCACCGAGGAGGAGACCGGCATGGACGGCGCCGTGGCGCTGAAGACCGAGCTGCTGAAGGGCCGCAAGCTCATCAACCTGGACAGTGAGGAGGAGGGCACCTTCACCATCAGCTGCGCCGGCGGCGCGTTCGTCACCATGCGTCTGCCCGTGAAGCGCGAGAGCTTCTCCGGCGTTTCCTGCACCCTCAGCATGACCGGTCTTCTCGGCGGTCACTCCGGTCAGGACATCGACAAGGGCAAGGGCAACGCCATCCTGCTGCTGGGCCGCGCCCTGCACACGCTGACAAAGGCTGGAGACTATCGTCTCGTCTCCCTCACGGGCGGCGGCAAGGAGAACGTGATCCCTCTCGCTGCCTCTGCCGAGCTGGTGGCCGATGCTGCCGCAGTGGACGCGCTGAAGGCCGCCGCCGAGGAGCTGAACGCTACCCTCCGCTATGAGCTGGACGCTTCCGATCCCGGCGTGACGCTGACCCTCACCGTGGGCAGCGAGATCACCGCTGACGCCATGGACGCAGCAAGCACCGAAAAGACCGCGCTGCTGCTCCTCTCCGAGATCAACGGCGTACAGGCCATGAGCATGGCGCTGCCCGGTCTGACCCAGACCTCGCTCAACGTGGGCGTGCTCAGCAGCAACGAGACCACGGTGGAGACCCGCCACTGCCTGCGCAGCTCCATCGGCTCGGAGAAGTTCGTCATGGTGGATCGCCTCGGCGCCATTGCCAAGCTGGCCGGTGCCGAAATGGTGCTGGAGAGCCACTATCCCGCCTGGGAATACCGCAAGGATTCTCCGCTGCGCGACCTGATGGTGGAGGTGTTCACCGAGCAGTACGGCCACGCTCCCAAGATCGCCGGCACCCACGCGGGTCTGGAATGCGGCCTCTTCGGCAGCAAGATGGAGGGCCTTGACTGCGTGTCCGTTGGCCCCGATCTGCCTCAGATCCACAGTGTCAACGAGCGCCTCGGCATTGGCTCCACCGACCGCGTGTGGGCCATGGTGCTGGAAGTGCTGAAGAGAAGCAAGTAAACGTGAAAGAGAAAAGCATGGCTCCCCGGTGGGGAGCCATGCTTTTTCACAGGCAGATGAAAGCGCCGGAGCGGTTTCCGCTCCGGCGCTCTGAATGAAGAGGGGAGATGCTCAGTCGATGGCGATGCCCTGCTCGCGGGCGATGATGCGGGCGGCAGTCTCCACGCAGAAAGCTACCACATCCGCGCACTTGGCCTTGCGTTCCGGGGCGTTGCGATCCTCGAACTCCTCGATCAGCTTGCCGCAGCAGCAGGAGCCGAATTTCTCCACCACCGCGTTGCCGAATTCGCAGGTCAGCTGGAAGCAGCGGTTGATGCAGGGATCACCGGGCGTTCTGCGGCCAAAGCAGTAGCCGATGCTCATGGTACCGCCGGCCACCGCACCGCAGAGGCAGCCAACGCCGCCGAGACCCCAGGGGAAGCCGCCGCTCATGGCGATGGC
>CAYPWQ010000193.1:0-2360 GCA_964414495.1 uncultured Oscillospiraceae bacterium | reverse complement strand
GCCGTCTGATCACGGCGCTGCTCCTGCGCCGCCCGCTGCAGACCCAGCCCCGGGCGCAGCTCATCTCTCTTGCCTGGGTCTATGCGGTCATGGTGCTGCCTCTGCTCATCGCCGCCGCCCTGATCGAGACCTTTCTGACCCCTGTTATCATGGGGCTGTTCCTTTAACGGCCCCTTCACGGAAAAGGAGGACGCATTATGCATGAACACACGCGCAACATCCCGGCGCTCTTCGGCGACCTGGTCTTCAACGAGGAGACCATGCGTCAGCGCCTCAGCGACAAGACCTTTTCCTGCTGGAACCAATGCGTGAAGAGCGGCAGCGCGCTGGACGCCGACGCAGCCGACGAGATCGCCTCCGCCATGAAGGACTGGGCCATTGAAAAGGGCGCCACCCATTTCACCCACTGGTTCCAGCCCATGACCGGCATCACCGCGGAAAAGCACGATTCCTTCATCGTGCCCAACGGCAACAGCGGCGTACTGATGGAGCTCTCCGGCAAGGAGCTGGTGCGCGGCGAGGCCGATGCCTCCTCCTTCCCCTCCGGCGGTCTGCGCGCCACCTTTGAGGCCCGCGGCTACACCGCCTGGGATCCCAACGCCTTCGCCTTTGTAGAGGACGGCACGCTCTGCATCCCCACGGTGTTCTGCTCCTATGGCGGTCTGGCTCTGGACAAGAAGACCCCCCTGCTCCGCTCCAACGACGCGGTCTCCCGCGCCGCCGTGCGCATCCTGCGTCTCTTCGGCGAGACCGGCGTGCAGCGCGTGATCCCTCAGGTGGGCCCGGAGCAGGAGTACTTCCTTGTGAGCAAGGACATGGTGAATCGCCGTCAGGATCTGAAGCTCTGCGGCCGCACCCTCTTCGGCGCCAAGCCCCCCAAGGGGCAGGAGCTGGACGACCATTACTATGGCTCCATCAAGCCCAAGGTGGCCGCCTTCATGCGGGAGCTGGACGAGGAGCTCTGGCGCGTGGGCGTGCTGGCCAAGACTGAGCACAACGAGGTGGCTCCCGCCCAGCACGAGCTGGCCCCCATCTATACCGATGTGAACTCCGCCTGCGACCAGAATCAGCTGACCATGGAGTTCATGAAGACCGTGGCGGATCGGCACGGTCTTGTGTGCCTGCTGCATGAAAAGCCCTTTGCCGGGGTCAACGGCAGCGGCAAGCACAACAACTGGTCGCTTTCCACCGACACGGGCAAGAATCTGCTGGCCCCCGGCAAGACCCCCAGCCAGAACGCCCAGTTCCTGCTGTTCCTCGCCGCCTTCATCAAGGGCGTGGACGAATACGCGGAGATGCTGCGCTGCACCGTCTCCACCGCTGGAAACGATCACCGTCTCGGCGGACTGGAGGCTCCTCCCGCCGTGATCTCCATCTTCCTCGGCGACGAGCTGGATCGCATCATCCAGTCCATCATCGACCGCACGGAATATGTGGAGCAGGGCAAGCGCACGCTGCAGATCGGCATCGACTCCATCCCCACCATCCCCCAGGACTCCACCGACCGCAACCGTACCTCCCCCATCGCCTTCACCGGCAACAAGTTTGAGTTCCGTATGCTGGGCGCGTCCCAGTCCATCGCGGGGCCCAACATCGCCATCAACACCATTATGGCCCAGGAGCTGACGGAATTTGCGGAGACGCTGGAGCAGGCGGAGGATTTCCAGACCGCGCTGCAGGATCTGCTGCACGATACCTTCCGCGACCACCGGCGCATCATCTTCAGCGGCAACGGCTATGACAAGCGCTGGGAGGAGGAGGCTGAGCGCCGGGGCCTGCCCAATCTGCACAGCTGCGCCGAGAGCCTGCCCGCCTACACGCTGGAGAAGAACGTCCAGCTGTTCACGGCGCACAGCGTCTTTTCCCGCACGGAGCTGGAGGCCCGCTGCGACATCCATCTGGAATCCTACTGCAAGACCCTGCACATCGAGGCCCTGACCATGATCGACATGATCCGGCGCAGCATCGTGCCCGCCGTGTCCGCCTACGCGGGGGAGCTGGCCCAGTCCCTGAACGGCCGCCGCGGCCTCTGCGATGCGGCTCTTGAGCCGGAGCAGAGCCTGATCGCCGCTCTCACCCACCGCAACGCCGATCTCTGGCAGGTCTGCGGAAAGCTGGAGGCGGCTCTGGCCTCGCCGGAGACAGAGGCCCCCGTGAAGGAGCGCGCCCGCTATTTCCGCGAAACAGTTTTCGCCCTCATGGAGCAGGCACGCGGCATCGCAGACGAGCTGGAGACCATGACCGCCGCGGATCACTGGCCCTTCCCCACCTACGCGGAGCTGCTCTATAACGCATAACATGACCGATGCGCCCCCGGTACGGCTCTCCCGTGCCGGGGGCGTTCTTCTGCTTCTTGCTGA
>CAYPWQ010000192.1:0-2362 GCA_964414495.1 uncultured Oscillospiraceae bacterium | reverse complement strand
CCGCAGGCTCCGGCGCCAATATCACCGGCGAAAATGTCAACCTGCGTGCATCCGAGAATATCGGCACTCAGGACAGCCCCGTGAATGTGGAGCAGGTGGAGGAAGAACCCGGCGTGACCGTAACCCTGACCAGCGATAACGGTGTGTACCGAAAGACCGTTATCGATGCGGGAGGAAACAAAACAACCGTCTGGGTCATGGATGTTGACCTTAGCTACGACTGGACCCGTCTCGATGACCTGGCAGCTACCAAGCGTTTGGATGCCGAGGCTCAGGGCAAGAACGGTACCGATGGCAACATCTTCCTGGCAGAACAGACCGGAAATACCGGACTGGGAATTCTGGATGGTGCAGGCATGGTATCTATCCTGACACCCGGCAATGTCACCGATGTGCGCACGGATGCAGAAAAGGCAGCTGGAACGCCCAATATTACGGCGGAAAATGCCATCATCATTTCCGAGGATGGGTATATCGGTACGGAGGATGCACCCATTGTTGTACTGATTGACAACCACATGACAGCTTCCGCAGAAAGTGATGTCAATGTCAGCACAACGGAAAACCTCAGCATTACCGCAGATTCTCAGACGGGCAAGCTGAATATCGCAGGCGATAAGAATCTGACTGTTGACAACACCGTCAGCAGCGCAGGCGGCACCGGCGATATGTCCATCGGTAACATTGTGGCAGGCGGCAACGTTTCTGTCAACGCGAAGGGCGATATGCAGGCTGCGGACGACAGTTCTCTGGTTTCGGGCGATAATATCGCGCTGAACGCGGGCGGTAGCATCGGCACAGCCGAGCAGCCTCTGAGACTGGATACCGCAGCAGGCGATACCGGCTCTGGCAGTCTGAAGGCAATTGGCGGCGGGGATGTTACCGTGGAAGAAATTGACGGCGATCTGGCCATCGATTCTGTGGTCTCCGGCGGCAACGCCAATATTACCGCAGATGGCGGCATCACCGATACCAATGACGACACCATTGCAGATGCGGCAGACAGCCAGAAGAAGGCTGACGATGCCAAGAACCTGGCAGACGCAGCTCAGTCGGAAGCAGATGTTCTGGATGAATATGCAGTAGGCATTGAGAAGGTTGCCGCGGACAAGGAAAATCTTGCCAAGGAAGCTGCGGAGCGTGCCGAAGAAATCCGGCAGAAGATTGACGATGCTTTGGCGAAGAATCCCGATGCCAACGTGAACGCTCTGCTGAATCAGCTGAAGCTTGCCCAGGCAGCTGCCGACAAGGCACAGGAAATTGCCGATCAGGCCAAGGCCGAGGCAGAGGCCCAGCGTGCCATCGCAGACGAGGCAGCGAAGAAGGCACAGATGCTGAACGATGCAGACAAGGCAGCTCAGGATGCAGCAGATGCGGCTCTTGAGAAAGCCAATGCAGAGGATCCTTCCATTAAGACAGGCGGAGATCTGAACCTCATCGCAGGCGGCGCCATCGGTACCGGCAGCAATGCTCTGGATACCGAGGTGGGCGGCAAGACGAATGTCTCCGCTGAGGGGGATGTAAACCTGTCCGAGAGAGGCGATATGCACATCGGCACGATCACCAATCCGGAAGATGCCAAGCTGGCACTGGGCAGCACCGGCGGCATTACCTCCGACAGCGTGATTTCCGGCGACAATCTGGACATCAACGCCATTGGCGGCGATGTGCAGGTGGAGACGGATGTGAACAGCATCAGCGGTACTGCTTCCGGCGATGCGCAGATCAGCAACTCCGGGGATCTCCGGGTGGATGACCTGACTGTAAAGGGGCAGCTGGATCTAAGCGCAGACGGCGCGATCACTGCCGGCACCAAGGCCGACGGCACTGCCAACATCACGGCGGGCAATCTGATCATCACGGTTCCTGCTAACAAGGATATCGGCACGGAAGTGAACCCCCTGATTGTTGACACTGACCGCATTACCGCAGACGGCAGAGACATCTACATCAACTTCCTCAAGGACGTGACCATCGATCATATCCGTGGTCAGCATGTAGAACTGGAGGTCAACGGTGATATCTTTGCAGGGGAAGGCAGACCGGAACACATTTGGGCCAACTCACTGGATATGGATGTCCTGGGCAATATCGGTACGGCAAAGAAGCCGCTGCTGATTCATGTGCCCGGAAAGGTCGTCATCAGTACTGAGTATGGTTCGGCATATGTCCGGAACCTCTATCAACCGGAGACGGCAGAAGTGGCAGAGAAGTATGGCTTTGGCAGAATTGTCAGCGATGCAGACTTCCGCTTCGTACCGTATGCGTTCATGACGCTGCGTCCTGTGGAACTGCACGACAGTATCCTGACCCTGAAGGAAGTGGGCGGCAGCCGTATGGTGGCCATCCGCGGCAGTGGACT
>CAYPWQ010000191.1:0-2378 GCA_964414495.1 uncultured Oscillospiraceae bacterium | reverse complement strand
GACCGCCTTCACCCGGGGTCTTGCCCGGGGACTGGGCTTCACAGGCCGCGTCACCAGTCCCACCTTCACCATCGTGAACGAATACGAGGGGCGTCTGCCCCTGTTCCATTTCGACATGTACCGCCTCGGCGACGAGGAGGAGCTGTTCGACATCGGCTGGGAGGATTATCTCAGCCGCGGCGGTGTCATCGCCGTGGAGTGGAGCGAACGGGTGCGCGGGGCTCTGCCCGGCGACGCCCGCTTCATCCGCTTCGCCCGGGGCGAGGAGGCAGACAGCCGCATCATTACCATTGAAGGCGGTGAGCTGCAATGAAAATTCTGGCGCTGGAGACCTCGGCGAAGAGCGCCTCCGCCGCGGTGACGCAGGACGGGGCGGTGCTGGCCTCTGCCTATCAGTGCTCTGGTCTGACCCACAGCCGCACCCTCATGCCCATGGTGGAGGACATGCTGCGCAACGCCGAGCTGACCATGGAGGAGATGGACGCCGTGGCCGTGGCTGCGGGCCCCGGCTCCTTCACGGGGCTGCGCATCGGCGTGGCCGCGGCAAAGGGTCTTGCCTGGGCCGCGGAAAAGCCCTGCTGCGGCGTTTCCACGCTGGAGGGCATGGCGGAAAATCTGCGGCACCTCGACAACGCCCTTGTGATCTGCGCCATGGACGCGCGGCGCAGCCAGATCTATAACGCTCTGTTTCTTGCGCAGGACGGCGCGCTGCGCCGTCTCACACCCGACCGGGCCATCGCCCTGAGCGAGCTGCTTGGCCAGCTGCGGCACCTGTCCTTTGAGCCGACACCCACCGCCGTCGTTCTGGGCGATGGAGCCGAGCTCTGCCGCGATTATCTGACAGAAAACGGCTTTTCCTGCCGTCTCGCGCCGCCCCGCCTGCTGCGGCAGAATGCCGAGGGCGTGGCTCTGGCGGCGGAACGCATGGCCGCAGCGGGCGGCCTGATCCCGGCGCAGGAGCTGACGCCGGTCTATCTCCGTCTGTCGCAGGCGGAGCGGGAGCGTCTGGCCCGCGAACAGGCGCAAGCTTCCCTCTGAGCATCATTTTACCCCAATTAACATAGATATAAAGGAGAACTGCGTATGTATTCCGAAAAAGTCCATGTGATGGATCATCCTCTGGTGGCACACAAGCTCACCATCCTGCGCGACAAGCAGACCAGCGTCAAGGATTTCCGCGAGCTGGTCAGCGAGATCGGTATGCTCATCACCTACGAGGCCACCCGCGACCTTCCCCTGACCACCAAGACCGTGGAGACTCCCATCTGCGAGGCCGTGGTGCCCACTCTCGCCGGTAAGAAGATCGCCGTGGTGCCCATCCTCCGCGCAGGTCTGGGTCTGGTGGACGGCGTGCTGCGCATGGTGCCCTCTGCCCGCGTGGGTCACATCGGCATGTTCCGCGACGAGGAAACGCTGCAGCCCCACGTCTATTTCTGCAAGATGCCCAAGGACATCGCCGAGCGCGACATCCTCATCGTGGATCCCATGCTGGCCACCGGCGGCAGCGCCGTGGCCGCCATCGACGAGATGAAGAAGCGCGGCTGCACCAGCATCAAGCTCATGGTCCTGGTGGCAGCGCCCGAGGGCATCCAGTGCGTGCAGGAGCATCATCCCGACGTGGACATCTATGCCGGCACCGTGGATCAGGGTCTGAACGAGCATGGCTACATCGTGCCCGGTCTCGGCGACGCAGGCGACCGCATCTTCGGCACCAAGTAAACAGCTTCTCCGGACGGGAGCGGCCCTGCGCCGCTCCCGTTTTTTGCGCGGCGGCGATTGACAAAAGGGGCAAAGTGGCGTATCCTGTAGTTAGCAAAAGCTAACCCAGCGGCGAGGCCGCTTCTCTTTTTTTGTTTAGCAGTTAGTCGAAGCTAACTAAAGAAGCTCCTCCCGCCGGGCTCCTCTCCCTGTCAACACACATTATAAAAATAAGGAGGGAACCTCTTATGCAGGATCTCATTATCGTCATCGTTCTTCTCGTCGTCCTTCTGGCCGCCGCGGGCCGGATCAAAAAGCACTTTCGCGGCGGCTGCTGCGGCAGCGGCAGCCAGACCATCCGGGACAAAAAGACTCTGACCGATCCCGTCATCGGCGTGAAGCTGCTGACCGTGGAGGGTATGCACTGCGAAAACTGCGCCATCCGGGTGGAAAACGCTGTGAACCGGCTGGACGGCGCGCTGTGCCGGGTGGATCTTCGGCGAAAGACTGCCGCCGTGTCCTTCAGCGCCCCCATCCCCGACGCGCTGCTGAAGGAGACGGTGGAAAAGCTCGGCTACCGTGTGACGGACATCCGTGGCTGAGGCCATGGAAAAATTTATTATTTATTCCAGAACGCATTTACTTTTCCGGAAGATGGGTGTATAATTCCTTTTAATAGG
>CAYPWQ010000190.1:0-2394 GCA_964414495.1 uncultured Oscillospiraceae bacterium | reverse complement strand
CTCGAAGAACAGGTCGATGATCTCCTGATCGTTCAATGGGGCCACCATCCTTTCCTGCCCATATACTACGGATCGAAGGGGATATCTTACAGAAAGAGCGAAAAAAGCGGCACAGCCGCCGCTGTGCCGCCGAGGGTCAGACCTCCGCCTCGTCATTCAGCGCGAAATAGCGCTGCCACCGGGGAAAACGCGGTGAAAAGTCGAACACGCGCCCGATCACGCGCCGCCAGAAGGCGATAAGCGGCCCGTTGAGGAAGGCACAGATCACCGAGCCCACGCCGATGCCCTCAATCCGCCCGAAGAAGAGCAGGGAGAGCACCAGACCCACCGCGCAGCTCAGCAGGTCATAGCCGATCTTGAAGCGGCTCAGGGGCACATGGTATTTGCCGCTGAGACCCTTGACGAACAGCTCGTAGAGCTGAGGCGGGAAATAGCTCTCGAAATAGAACGACACGCCGAAGGAGTTCACCAGCATCCCCACGAGATAGAGTGCCAGACGGTGCCCCAGCGTCGGCAGGGGGATTGACTGGATCAGGGGCAGCCAGAGATCCAGCACCACACCGTAGCTGAAGGCGGCGAAGAAGGAAAAGAGGTAGCCCACGCGGAAGCGCCCCATCAGCAGGCAGAACAGGATCAGCAGCAGGCCCTGAAAGCAGTATTCCGCCATGCCGAAGGTGAGAAAATCCAGCTTCAGCGAAAACAGATACGCTGGGACCACCACCACGCTCAGTCCGAAATTGCCGCAGGTCATCAGCGACGTGCCAAGGGGCAGGATCAGCGTTCCCAGCAGGAACGACAGCTCACCAAAGGGACCGATCTTCTTCATCCGAGCATCACACCACTTTCTCATAGCAGAAAAGGGGAGGACGAGCCTCCCCTTTCTTTTTTTGACAATTACAGATGCGCCTTGATGTTGGCGGCGATCTGGTCGGCCGTCAGGCCATACTCGCGCAGCACATCGGCCGCCTTGCCGGACTGACCGAACTGATCCTGCACGCCGATCTTGTGGAAGCGGCAGTTCACCTTGCCCATGAGCACGTCGGCCACGGCATCGCCAAGACCGCCGATGACGGAATGCTCCTCCACGGTAAAGACCTTGCCGGTGGCGGCGGCATACTTCGTCACAGTCTCCGCATCGATGGGCTTGATGGTGCTGACGTTCACAACGGCGGCGTCGATGCCGTCCGCGGCCAGCAGCTTGGCCGCCTCAAGGGACTCATTCACCATGAGGCCGCAGGCAAAGATCACGGCATCCTTGCCCTCGCGCAGGCAGTTGGCTTTGCCGAGCACAAAGGGCTTCACCAGCTCGCCCTCGAACACGGGGGTGGCGAGACGGGCCAGACGCATGTAGGCAGGGCCGTCATACTCCGCGAGAGCGAAGGTGGCCTCTCTTGCCTCGTTGGCGTCGGCGGGCACCACCACAGTCATGCCGGGGATCACGCGCATCAGGGCGATATCCTCCACGCACTGATGGCTGCCGCCGTCCTCGCCCACGGAAACGCCGGCGTGGGTGGCGCAGACCTTCACGTTGAAGCGGGGATAGGCCACGCTGTTGCGGATCTGCTCGAAGGCACGGCCCGCGGCAAACATAGCGAAGGAGGAGCAGAAGGGGACGAGCCCGGTGGTGGAAAGGCCGGCGGCGATGCCCACCATGTCGGCCTCGGCGATACCGGCGTTATAGAAGCGGTCGGGATAGGCCTTGGCAAACTTGCAGGTCTGCGTGGCGTTGGCAAGGTCGGCGTCCAGCACCACGACCTTGTCGTTCTTGGCGCCCAGCTCCACCAGTGCGGCGCCGTAAGCGGCGCGGGTTGCGATCTTTTCACTCATTGTTTCAGCCCTCCAGTTCTGCCAGTGCGGCGGCGCGCTGCTCTTCGTTGGGCGCCTTGCCGTGCCAGCCCACCTGGTTCTCCATAAAGGAAACGCCCTTGCCCTTGACGGTGTGCGCCAGGATGCACTTGGGGCGGCCCACCACCTCGGCATCCAGCGCCTTGGCAATGCTTTCGAGATCGTTGCCGTCCTCCAGCTCGTAGACCTCGAAGCCAAAGGCGGCGAGCTTGGCGGCGAGATCGCCGAGGGACATGACCTCGTCGTTGCTGCCGTCGATCTGCAGACCGTTGTTGTCGATGATGACGGTCAGATTGTCCAGCTTATAGTGGGCGGCAGCCATGAAAGCCTCCCAGATCTGGCCCTCCTGACACTCGCCGTCGCCGAGGATAGTATAGACCTTGTAGCTCTTGCCCTGATGCTTGGCACCCAGCGCCATGCCGACGGCGATGGAGCAGCCCTGGCCGAGAGAGCCGGTGGAAGCGTCCACGCCGGGGATCTTCTTGGCATCAGGATGGCCCTGCAGACGGCTGTGCAGCTGACGGAAGTCCGCATACTCATCGCGGGAGA
>CAYPWQ010000189.1:0-2445 GCA_964414495.1 uncultured Oscillospiraceae bacterium | reverse complement strand
CGGCGGCAAGGTCCGCTTCGAGGAGGCCGCCAAGGGCAGCCTGCTGAACATCATCGTTACTGCCGACGACGGCGACACCCGTACCTACGCGCTGCCGCACTCCGGCCTCCGCGTCAACGACGGCGACGTGATCGAGAAGGGCTTCGCCCTGAACGACGGCGCGCTGAACCCCCACGAGGTGCTCCGCATCCGCGGTACCTCCGCCGTGCAGAACTATCTCATTCAGGAAGTCCTCCGCGTTTACCGTCAGCAGGGCGTTGACATCAACGATAAGCATATCGAGATCATCGTCCGCCAGATGATGCGCAAGGTGCGCGTGGAGGAGCCCGGCGATACGGGCCTGCTCTCCGGCTCCATGGCCGACGTGCTGGAGGTCTACGATGCCAACCAGAAGATCCGCGAGCGCAATGCCGCCGGCGAGGTGGGCGCAGACGGCGAACCTCTGAAGGAAGCCGTCGTCACGCAGCTGCTCATGGGTATCACCAAGGCGTCTCTCGCCACCGAATCCTTCCTCTCCGCCGCCTCCTTCCAGGAGACCACCAAGGTCCTGACCGAGGCCGCCATCAAGGGCAAGGTCGACCACCTGGTGGGTCTGAAGGAGAACGTCATCATCGGTAAGCTCATCCCCGCGGGCGCGGGCCTTGCCATGTACCGCGACGCGGCCAAGCAGGTCATCCCCGATCCCGAGGTCCCCGAGGAGGAGACCACCGGGGAGACGGCCGAGCCCGCCGTGCAGGAGCCCAGCCTGTTCTGAGCCCCTCCGGTCAGGACACTTATTTAAGATAAAAGGAGCCCTCCGCCGCGGCGGAGGGCTCCTTTTCCGCGCCGGCACGGAAAAATCACCAGAAAGCCGGCCAAAAGAAGAAAATTTATTGGTGGGCAAGGGCTTGACGCGGTGGCAATTCTCTGTTATAATCCATATTCGCACGGGTTTGCCCGTGAGTTTTGTTGTGCCAATCAGCCGAATCCGAAAAGGGGGACGGCGCAGTGCTGAGCGAGCTGAAAACGAGAGCGCACGCCGCGGGTCTGAAGCAGACGCTGCGGGCCGTGCGGAGCGGCAAGGCGAGCCGGGTGTTTCTGGCCCGGGACGCGGATCCCGCTCTGATCCAGCCGCTGCGCAGCCTCTGCGAGGAGCGGGGCGTTCCGGTGTGGGACGGCTGCTCCATGCACGAGCTGGGTGAGGCCGCCGGCATCGCCGTGGGCGCTGCCTCCGCCGCCGTGATCGGCACCTGAACGGGGTTTTACCGGAATATCCCATGGAGATTCCGTAAAACATATATCAGATGAAGAAATCATCGGCAAAAATCTTTCAGAAAGGAGATAACAAATGCCTACTTTCAATCAGCTGGTCAAGCAGGGCAGACAGCAGGCTACCTACAAGTCCGCTTCTCCCGCCATGCAGTTTGGTCTCAACACTCTGAAGAACAAGGAAACTGATCTTCCTTCTCCTCAGAAGCGCGGCGTCTGCACCGCAGTCAGAACGGCTACCCCCAAGAAGCCCAACTCTGCACTCCGTAAGATCGCCCGTGTGCGTCTGACCAACGGCTACGAAGTCACTGCTTACATCCCCGGCGTGGGCCACTCCCTGCAGGAGCACTCCGTGGTCATGATCCGCGGCGGCCGTGTGAAGGACCTCCCCGGCGTCCGTTACCACATCATCCGCGGCACTCTGGATGCCCAGGGCGTCAACGGCCGTATGCAGTCCCGTTCCAAGTATGGTGCCAAGCGCCCCAAGAAGAAATAAGACTGCGAACTGAAAAGAGCTTTGCCGAACAGGTTTACACATATTGTACCTCTTTGGCAGGCCTTACACGGGGCAGGGAAGCCCCGCGAGTACCTGTGAAATCATTTTTATATGAAGGAGGGAAGCATAGTGCCCAGAAGAGGTAATGTTCCCAAGAGAGAAATCCTGCCCGATCCTATCCACAACAGCGTGCTGGTGACCAAGCTCGTCAACAGCATCATGCTGGATGGCAAGAAGGGCGTGGCTCAGAAGGTCGTCTACGGTGCCTTTGACATCGTCAAGGAGAAGACCGGCAACGATCCTCTGGAAGTGTTTACCCAGGCTATGGAAAACATCATGCCCAGCCTGGAGGTCAAGGCCCGCCGTGTCGGCGGCGCCACCTATCAGGTCCCCATCGACGTGCGTCCCGCACGCCGTCAGACTCTGGGCCTGCGCTGGCTGACCACTTACTCCCGCGCCCGCAGCGAGCGGACCATGGCGGAGCGTCTGGCCGGCGAGATCATGGATGCCGCCAACAACACCGGCAGCTCCGTGAAGAAGCGCGAAGATACCCATAAGATGGCCGAGGCCAACAAGGCCTTCGCTCATTTCCGCTGGTAAGGGGAGAGCAACATGCCGAGAAAGGTTAGCCTGGAGAATACCAGAAATATCGGCATTATGGCTCACATCGATGCAGGCAAGACGACGACCACTGAGCGTAT
>CAYPWQ010000188.1:0-2461 GCA_964414495.1 uncultured Oscillospiraceae bacterium | reverse complement strand
CCCGCAGCTCCTCCGGCAGCGGCGCGGCGACCTGCACCCACTCCCCCGTCACCGGCTGACGCAGCCGGAGCTCTGCCGCGTGGAGCGCCGGATGACCCAGGGCGCTCTCCGCGCCGCCATAGCGCGTATCCCCCAGCAGGGGATGCCCCAGCGCGGCGCAGTGAGCCCTGATCTGGTGGGTGCGGCCGGTCTCCAGCCGAAGGCGCAGCAGCGAGCAGCCCATGCCGCACGCCAGCGTCTCGTAATGGGTCACAGCCCGTTTCCCCGCGGGAGAGACGATGCTGCGCTGCCCCTCCCGCAGCAGGGGCAGCGCGATGATGCCCTGCCGCGGCTGCATCTCCCCCGTGACCAGGGCCAGATACGTCCGCTGAAAGTCCTCCGTATGCAGGGCGCGGCGCAGGGCATCGTGGGCAAAGCCCGACTTGGCCGCCGCCATGACGCCGCTGGTGCCCCGATCCAGCCGGTTCACCGGATGGAAGGGCCGCACCTCCCCATGGGCCGCCCGCCAGAGGCTCTCCACCGTCTCGCTGCCGCCGGCGACGCCGTGTACGGCGATCCCCGCGGGCTTGTTCAGGATCAGCAGATCCTCGTCCTCATAGAGCAGGGGCAGCGGAAAGTCCTTCGACACCGCGCCGCCCTCCGCAAGACGCACCGTCAGCCCATCCCCCGCTCCGCAGCGATCCAGCAGACGCGCGGGCGCGCCATTGCGCAGCACGCTCTGCGGCACGAACTTCAGGTGGGACAGCAGCGACGGCGCAAAGCCAAAGCGCCGGCGCAGCAGCGTCCGCACGGAACAGCCGTTTTCTTCCGGCATGACGGTCAGTTGCAATTCCCGCACGGTCTCCCCCCCTTACATTGCTATTTGCCTTTCTTCATTTGGTTCCATTTTGCACTTTAAAACCCCTTTGCTTTCCGGTATTCATTCACTTGGCTGCACTCGGTCAAACTCGGCTTTTGGGGTAAAATGTATCCAAACCAGTATCCGGGCCTTATTTATTTGAGTATCTAAAATGCTATACTTCTTTACTTTCCTTCCCATTCGGCTCTATGTTTTTCCCACCAGGCCGGGAAATTGGGGTCTTTAGGTGATAGAGTTGGTTTGATTCTAGGACTAATCATAGAAGAACTTGTTTCAGCAGTAAATGGTACAATGGCTAATGTTTCTGGTGATACACCTAAATATAAAAGTTTTAATAGGGCAGTTTTATCGCTAGTCCAATGTGCATTTGTATAAGTTGTATTAAAATCATCTATTGACATTTTAAAAGTTTTATCGGAATTATGGGCCTTATATAATTGACCGAATAAATATTCAATTGCTTTTTTGTTATTTATCAGAAATTGTTTATCAAAATGTATTATTTTTTCTGAACTGCGTTCATATCCAAGAGCTGTTGGAAATAACGTTGCAATGGCAATATTTCTTGTATTAGTAGTTACTATGCATTGATTAAATAATCTTTGGACATTCCATTCATTTAAATCTATTGCTTGAAATCCGTCCGTTTTTATTATTTTTTTATTATTCAGAAAACCCATAACCAAAATCTCCTACTTTCTTATTCTATATTAAGCTGAACAAATTGCATAGTGCTATTTGCAGGAAAGCCGCACGCGGAAGCGTGCGGCTTTCTCACTGCCGTGAAACCCTGCAGGGATTTTCTTACAGGGAAAAATCCTCCTCCGTCAGACGGCTCGTGTCCAGCACAGCCGGACGGGGCGGCGTGCGCTTCAGCGGATCATAGCGGAAGCGGCGGCAGCTGCTGCCCGGTTCCACGATCCCCTTTTTCTCGCAGGCCACCTCGTCCTCGCCGAACGGACGGCCATAGACGCAATAGAGGCAGCTGGGCTCCATATCCTTGCGAAACAGCATGGCGCATTCCCCCTCTTTTTCTCACAGCGTCCGGATCTGCACCGCGCCGTCTTCCACGGTGGCGCTGATCTGGGACACCGGCTCCTCGTAATGCTCGATGATCTCCACGGCCATGGGATCCTCCAGTTCCTTCTGGATCATGCGGCGGAGATTCCGCGCGCCATAGGTCAGGGAGTAGGACTTGGCGGAAAGATGCTCCACCAGCGCCTCGTCGTACCGGAAGCTCAGGCCCTTCTCCGCAAGAGAGGTCTTCAGCTCCTCCAGCATGATGCGGCAGATGCCGCGGAAATGCTCCTCGCTCAGCTTGTTGAAGCAGACGATCTCGTCCACGCGGTTGATGAACTCCGGCCGCAGGAACTCCTGCAGCGCCTTCATGGCCCGGTCGCGGTCCTGCTCGGTGGCAGAGCGGTTGAAGCCCACGCCGCTGCCCCGGCGCTCACTGCCGGCGTTGGAGGTCATGACGATGACCGTGTTCTCAAAATTGACCTTGCGGCCATGGGAATCCGTGACCTCGCCGTCGTCCAGGATCTGCAGCAGCACGTTCAGCACGTCGGGATGGGCCTTTTCGATCTCGTCGAAGAGGATGAC
>CAYPWQ010000187.1:0-2466 GCA_964414495.1 uncultured Oscillospiraceae bacterium | reverse complement strand
CAGACCGTGAGCCTGCAGGAATATGACGCGGGCACGGCGGATCTCTCCGGCTTTGGCGGAAACGGTCTGATCCGGGCAACGCCGGAGGAGGTGCAGCGCACCACGCTGCTGAATAATGCCTCCGACCGCACCGCGCCGCAGCTCCTCTCCCTCGGCGGCGGGCGGAAGCTGCTGGTCTTCATCGCGAACCGCGGCAGCGGTGATACGCTCAGCAGCCGCGCCCTGTTCTGGTCGCTCTATGAAAACGGCGCATGGTCCGCGCCGCAGATCCTGGCAGATGACGGCACCTTCGATGCCAGCCCCACGCTGCTGCAGAGGAACGGCAAGGTGGTGGCGGCCTGGGTGGACGCGGACGGCAGCGCCGCGGACGGCAGCGCCATCGAAAAGCTGAATTCCCTCGGCATCTCCATGGCCGTCTTTGAGGACGGGGCCTGGAGCGGGGAGATCACGCTTGTGGAGGATGAATATTTCAACTTTGCGCCCCAGCTGGCTCTGGTGGGCGACACCCTCTATTGCAGCTATATGAAGCGGGACATCAGCGGCGTCACGGATGCCGCCGGACTGCTGGATTACACTGCCACCTATTCCACCATGGCCTATGTCGCCTGCGACGTGCGGACGGGAACAGTGCTTCCCGGCGACAGCGGCGATCGGGAGACCTACATCTCCATCCGCCATCCCCGGCTGTCTGACCCGCTGGTGCTGGACTATCAGTGCGCCGCCATGACCGTGGGCGGCGAGAGCTATCTGCTGGCCGCCTACACGGTGGATGAGGACGAGGATCTTTCCACCGGCGGCGACCGGGAGCTGTTCCTGACCATCACCGACCTGACCACCGGCAGGGAATATTATCCCATCCAGCTCACGGACAGCAGCGTGAGCGAGAGCAATCCCCGCCTGACGGAGCTGGACGGAACGGTGTATCTCACCTGGCTGGAGGAGGGGAGCCTCTTCCGCCTGCTGGATGTTTCGGCTCTCGTAACGGCCTTCTTCCATCCGGAGACGGTGGATACGGCGGGGAACGGATACAGCGGCGTGGGCAGCGTGTACCGTAGTGCCGCGGACGAGGACTGGTACCGTCAGAGCGCCGCGGCCCTGGGCCTTGACGAGAGCAGCTATGCCGGCACCTGCTATGAGGCGGCCTGCCGCGGCATTTTCCGGACGGAGCAGGTGGAGCTGGGCGGCGACGGTGCGCGGACTGTGATCTCCGAGTATGCTCTTGTCAGCAACGGCGAGGACATCTATCTGTTCTATACCGATTTTGACTCCATCAATCCAGAGGATTACAGCGAGGAGCTCTTCGGCGTACCCTACCGGCGTTCCGGCGGCGCGGGGGAGAGCTGCGGCTTCGGCAAGGCCGTTCAGATCACGGATTTCGGCCGGGTCATCGACGAGTTCAGCGTCATCATGAACGCCGACAACGAGATCTCTGTGGTCTCCAACTACTATCGGCAGTGGATCGACAGCGCCACCGGCCTTTCCGCCCAGAGTGCCAATCAATTGGTGGAGATCGAGTTCCGGCCGGTGGGCTCTGTGGCGGTGGCAGAGAACGGCCTGCGTCTGCCCGAGAGTCTGGTCTGCGGCAGCTGCGAGACCGTGGGCCTCACCGTGGTGAACAATGGCCTGCTGCCGGCAGCGGGCTTTGACGTGACGCTCACCGAGGTGGCGGGCGGCGCAGAAAAGACGGCCTATACCGGGCATTTTGCGCTGGAGCTGGATGCCGGTGAGTCCTGCACCGTGGAGCTGCCCTGGACGATCCCCGCGGCGCTTGCGGGGCTTTCTCTCCGGGCGACGGTCAGCGAGACCGGCGTTTCCGCCGCAAGACCCGCCTCTCTCACCAAGGAGATCCCTTTCCGCAGCGCGCTGCGCTTTGCGGACACAGAGGCAAGGTGGGACGTCAGTGGGAGCTGCGTGACCGCGGTGATCCGCAATCAGGGCGGCGCGGCATCCGGGGCCGGCATCGTTCAGGTTTCTGCCGACGGAGACAGCGGCAGAGTCTTCGGCGCCTGCGCCCTTCCCGCGCTGGAGCCCGGCGCAGAGTGTGCGCTGACCATCCCCATCGCCCCAGGCGTGGCGGATTTCGACCGGGCGGGCATGGTGGAGCTGAAGCTGGAGGCGCTGGCAGACGGCGAGATGCTGGCCTCTGCCTTCACCCGCCTGATCCCCGGCAGACCGGCGGTGGCCGAGCTCAACGGCGGCGTGACGGCGCTGACCCTTGCAGTCGGTGAAATGGAGCGCCTCGCGGCGGCAGTGGGCCCCTGGGCCGGTCTTGCGGGCGAGGCACGCTTTGCCTCCAGTGATCCCGCTGTGGCTGCCGTCAGTCAGGACGGTACCCTGCGGGCATGCAGGAGCGGCTCCGCCGTCATCACGGTCTACTATCCCTGCGGCGTCAGCGCCGCGGTGGAGGTCACAGTCTCCGACAGCGGCGCAGCGCCGACGGTGCGCCCGGACAGACCGGGCACCTCC
>CAYPWQ010000186.1:0-2473 GCA_964414495.1 uncultured Oscillospiraceae bacterium | reverse complement strand
CCGACGTGGTGGGCGGCCACGTCACCGGCGGCGAGATCCGCTTTGAGGATCAGAACATCCTGGCCTTCACGGAAAAGGAATGGCAGGCCTATCGCGGCAGCAAGGCCGCCATGGTGTTCCAGGATGCCATGACCGCCCTGAACCCCACCATGCGCATCGGCAGACAGATCTCCGAGTGCTTCCGCTTCCATCAGAAGCTGAGCCGCGCCGAGGCGGAAAAGCGGGCGGCGGAGCTGCTGGAAATGGTCAGCATTCCCGATCCCGCCCGGGCCCTGCGCCGCTATCCCCATGAGTTTTCCGGCGGTATGCGCCAGCGCGTGGTCATCGCGCAGGCGCTGGCCTGCAATCCCCGGCTGCTCATCGCCGACGAGCCCACCACGGCGCTGGACGTGACCATCCAGGCTCAGATCCTGCGTCTGCTGGTGCAGCTGAAGGAGCAGCAGAAGACCTCCATCCTCCTCATCACCCACGATCTTGGCGTGGTGGCCGGCATGGCCCAGCGGATTGTCGTCATGTATGCCGGCGTCATCGTGGAGATGGGCACCACCGACGAGATCTTCTATGAGGGCCGCCATCCCTATACGCAGGGCCTGAAGGCCGCCTCGCCCCGTCTGGACAACGACCGCGGGCAGCGCCTGCAGACCATCGAGGGCATTCCCCCTGAGCTGATCGACCCCGGAGAGGGCTGCCCCTTTGCCGACCGCTGCCGCTATGCGACACCGGCCTGCCGCGTGGGGATGCCCGAGATGCGGCAGCTCTCGCCGACGCACTTTGTCCGCTGCGACCATATGCCTGAACAGGGAGGGGAAGCATGAATCAGCCGTTGTTTGAAGTGAAAGACCTGCAGAAGTTTTTCCGCTCCGGCAGGACTGTGACCCGCGCCGTGGACGGCGTGTCCTTTGAGATCTATCCCGGCGAAGTGCTGGGCGTGGTGGGCGAGTCCGGCTGCGGCAAGACCACCTGCGGCCGCACCGTGGTGGGCCTGTATGACCGCGACGGCGGCCAGGTGCTCTATCGCGGCGAGGATGTCCATGCCATGCGCGGCAGCCGCCGCGCGCAGTTCTGCCGCGAGGTGCAGACCATTTTTCAGGATCCCTATTCCTCCCTCGACAGCCGCAACCATGTCTGCGACCTGATCGCCGAGGGACTGGACATCCAGCACCTTGTCTCCTCTCCCGCCGAGCGCCTTGACCGCGTGAAGGAGCTCATGAGCCGCGTGGGTCTGAACCTTTCGGGCCTGCACCGCTATCCCCATGAGTTCTCCGGCGGTATGCGCCAGCGCATCGGCATCGCCCGCGCCCTTGCCGTGGAGCCCAGCTTCATCCTCTGTGACGAGCCCATCTCCGCGCTGGACGTGTCCATCCAGGCGCAGATCATCAATCTGCTGATGGATCTGCGGGAAAAGGACGGCCTGACCTATCTCATGATCTCCCATGATCTCAGCATGGTCCGGCACGTCTCCGACCGCATCCTCGTCATGTATCTTGGCCGGGTGGTGGAGACCTGTCCGGCGGACGAGCTCTATGCGCATCCGCTCCATCCCTATACGCAGGCCCTGATCTCCGCCATCCCCATCGCCGATCCCCGGGTGGAGCGCCAGCGCGAGCACATCGTACTCAGCGGTCAGGTGCCCAGCCCCACCGACCGGCCCAGGGGCTGCGCCTTCGCCGGACGCTGCCGCTATGCCACCGACCGCTGCCGCGAGGAGGCTCCCTGCCTGAAAGAAGCGGCGCCCGGGCATTTCACGGCTTGCCATCTGCTGTGAGAGTGTGATATAATCCTTCAATAGAACAAAAAGCAGCTGCGCGGTCGGTTTTCCGGCCGCGTCAGCGCAGGCGCGGCGGCTGCCCTGCTGCGGCCTGTTATTGAAAAGATCACTTTCAAATCAACGGCAACGATAATAACACCGAAAAATATAAAGGAGTGTATTTTCATGGAAGTCAAACTGAATCTGCCGGAAAATTTCGAGAGCTATTCCGAAGTGCGCCAGAAGGGTTTCCTGCGCATGAAGGAACTGAAGGACAGCGGTGCCCGCGTGGTGGGCATGTTCTGCTCCTTTGTCCCGGTGGAGCTGGTGTATGCCGCGGGCCTGATCCCCGTTGGCCTCTGCTCCTTCACCGAGGAGCCCATCCCCGCGGCTGAGGCACATCTGCCGAAGAACCTCTGCCCCCTCATCAAGGCCAGCTACGGCTTTGCCGTGACGGACACCTGCCCGTACTTCTATTTCTCCGATCTGGTGGTGGGCGAGACCACCTGCGACGGCAAGAAGAAGATGTTTGAGCTCATGAACGAGATCAAGCCCACCTATGTCATGCAGCTGCCCCATCGCCGCGATCAGGCCGCGCTGGACTTCTGGAAGGGTCAGATCATCGCCTTCAAGGAAAAGCTGGAGGAGCATTTCGGTGTGACCATCACGGAGGATGCCATCCGCGACGCCATCCGCCGCAAGAACCACGAGCGCAACGTCATGCGC
>CAYPWQ010000185.1:777-2502 GCA_964414495.1 uncultured Oscillospiraceae bacterium | reverse complement strand
GGAGCGGTCGGCGCCGGAGCCGTGGTTGTCGGTGCCGGCACAGGTGCGGTCGGGCCAACGGTGGGAGCTTCCCCTGCTGGGGTGGTGCTCCACGTGATGGCGCCCAGCTCATCCACGGCCGGTGTATCAAAGGAATCGCCGGCCGCACTGAACTGAAGGCCGAAGCCTGCGTTGCGCAATGCGATACCGACTGCCGCGGTCTGTGCCCACTCGCGGGGAGACACGGTAGGCTTGTCGGGCAAATACCCTCTGGATGCCGTCGCCTCAGCTAAATACTGATCGGACGGCAGGTTATAGTGAGCATAGACACGCGCGGAAGCCACGAAGCAGTCTTTTGCCGGAGCCACGGTCACGGCAATGCGCCCCTCCGGGTATTTCAGGCGGAACCACGCCATTTGGGACATGACCGGCAGACGCCGCCGAGTCTCATTGCTGCTCAGATCACTGTAATCCACAGCGAGCACGGAAGGGTCGAACCCCTCGACGGCATTGATGCGCTCGATAGCGGCGATGGTCGCCTGCTTGTTCAGATCATTGCTCATTTCTGCATTTCCTCCTTCGGATCCGGAATAGGAACAAAGGTGTTCCTGAATTGGAGCCACGCGGCCAGTACGGCAGATATTGCTCTGCTAATCGCGCTGGCATACTGGTCCGGTGCCGATGCGTTGAAGCTGTTGAACCGGCTGCGATAGTCAGTTACGACGCGGGCGAGATTGTTTTGGGCGCTGTCACGCTCGTTGGCGGTGTTGGGTCCACGGTCAGGGCCGTAGCGACGCTCCTGCGTCATGCACTGGATGAACGCATCCACCATCTGATAATGGCCGCGCAGACAGTTGGGGTCAGTGGTCTGCGGTGCAGACTTGCAGTAGGCCTGACAGGTCTCCAGAACGCTGATGCGATAGATGACCTCGCCGTATGTCCAGAGCAATCCCGCGTGGGAAGGGTTCTGGGCCAGCATCTGCTCGACCTGACAGCGGAGATTCCAATACTTTTCAAGGACTGTTGCCATGTAGATGTGCCTCCTTTACGCACAGTTTTGAAGTTCATTCAGGCGTGCAGCCAGGTGCGTACAGCGCTCCTGCTCATTGTTATTTTCAATGGCATAGGCGACGGCGCTCCAGCTGCCGACAATGGTGGCGGCCAGCTTTGCACGAGTGATGGCAGTATAGATCAGCGACCGCTGAAGCATCCTGCCACCCTGTATGCTGATAAGCACGGACATGTGCTCTCCGCCCTGTGATTTATGGATCGTGGTGGCGTATGCAAGCTCCAGATGACCAAGAGCCTCTACCGTCTGATAAAGCACCAGCCTGCTGTCTCCGAAATCCACCTCCACGGTGAAAGAGTCATCCATCGACTCGATCCCGGTGATGTAGCCGATATCGCCGTTACTGACCTCCTCGGTATTCTTGTTCTGCATGACTTTGTCGCCCAGACGGAACAGCCGCTGCCCGATGACCAGCTCCGGCTTATCCGGACTGGCTGGATTGACGATGTCACGCAGCCGCTTATTGATGGTGCGGGCGCCGGTAGCCGTTTTCTCACGGTATGGGGTGAGCAGAGCCACATTATCCACGCCAAACTTACGCACCTCTTCCAAATACCGCATGACCAGCAGATCTGCAGCATGGTCGAAGTCAGGCGCGGGGATGAACTGGAAGTCATGGTTGTTCAGTTCCAGATTGGTGTCACCCAGACGGATCCTGCGTGCGTTTTCAGCAACAA
>CAYPWQ010000185.1:0-767 GCA_964414495.1 uncultured Oscillospiraceae bacterium | reverse complement strand
TGAGCCCCGGGGCTGCCGTCCGGGTGGCGGACGACCTTGGCCAGCTTGATCACAGGCAGTGCCCGGCTGGCGATCAGTTCGCGAAGCACAGCACCGGGCCCAACGGAGGGCAGCTGATCCACGTCGCCGACCAGTATGAGCCGGCAGTTGAGCGGTAACGCATGAAACAGGTTCCAGGTCAGCAGCATATCCATCATACTGACCTCATCGCATAAGAGCAGGTCAGCGTCCAAAGGCTCCGGCATCTCCAACCGGCGCAGATCGCCGCCCGTCAGGTTCAGGGCCTTATGCGCCGTGGTGGCGGGGAAGCCGGTACTGAACTCCATTCGTCGCGCGGCGCGGCCGGTGGGCGCACAGCAGATGATCTGGTTATCGGGAAACCATCTGGCATAGATGTTGAGGATGATCCTCTGCAGCATGGTTTTGCCGGTACCCGGGCCGCCAGAGATAATGCACAATGGGTATGACAGCGCTATTTTCACTGCCTGCCGCTGTTCCGGTGCCAGTGTGATGCCAAGCGCAGCCTGCTCTTTGTCGATTTCATCGTCAAGATCGGCCACATAGGGTAGCCGGTTCATGGTCAGCATCTCGCGGATCCGCTGTGCCACATCCTGCTCCGCCTGAGCGTAGACCGGGCGGTAGACATGGTCGTGGTAGAGGATGAGTCGGCCTGCCTTGAGCATGGCGAAGGCGTGCTGCGCCACCTCCATGCGGCGCAGTTCCGGTGTGTCCAGGACATGGATCGCGTCACGGATGAAGAACTCCTT
>CAYPWQ010000184.1:0-2504 GCA_964414495.1 uncultured Oscillospiraceae bacterium | reverse complement strand
CATCCACTGGTGCGCGGCGTATCTGAACGTCTCTTTCTGTGGCATCGTGGGCTTCTTCTACTATAACATGCTCTCCGGCATCCTGCGCGGTCTGGGCGACTCCGTTTCGGCGCTGGGCTTCCTGCTGGTGGCGGCGGCGCTGAACGTGGGGCTCGACCTGGTGTTCGTGCGCAGCATGGGCGTGGCCGGCGTGGCTCTCGCCACGGTGCTGGCGCAGGGCATCTCCGCCGTGCTCTGCTTTATGAAGCTCCGCAGCATGCGGCACTATTTCGATCTCAACTTCCGCACACTGAAGCTGGTGCCCTCCATGGCGGGCACCATTCTGAAGCTGGGCATTCCCTCCGGCGTGACGCAGGCGATCATGGCCACCGCCGGCATGGTGGTGCTGAACCTGACCAACGCCATGGGCGAGCTGGTCATCGCCTGCAACGTCATCATCATGCGGGTGGACGGCTTCGCCATGATGCCCAACATGACCTTCGGCCAGACCATGTCGGTCTATACCGGGCAGAACGTGGGCGCGGGCAAGCCGGAGCGCGTGACCCAGGGCGTGAAGCAGGGCGGCCTCATGGCCCTCTCCTTCGCCGTCACCATCACGCTGATCCTGCTGTTCTTCGGCAAGAACCTCTTCGCCATTTTCACCGACACGGCGGAGCTCATCGATCTTGCCACCCGCATGATGCGTGTCCTCGCCGCGGGCTACATCTGCATCTGCATCTCGCAGGTGCTGGGCGGCGTCATGCGCGGCGCGGGCGATACCCTCTCCCCCATGTGGATCTCCATGATCTCCACCATCGGCATCCGTGTGCCCCTGGCCTACTTCCTGGCTCATCTCACCCAGAGCGAGGCCTATCCCCACGGGCAGCCCATCGCCCTGTTCGGCTCCATGCTGATCTCCTGGAGCGCGGGCATGCTCATGTCCGTCATCGTGTTCTCCTTTGGCCGGTGGAAGAAAAAGGCCGCGCGGTATGCGCAGCAGAGCTGAACCTCTTCCCCGTGAAAACTACATAAAAAGCGCCTCCGCACACCGGTGCGGAGGCGCTTTTTATGTTCTTACTGTTTCTTTCCCCGGGCGATGAGCGCGGCGCCGAGAGCGCCCGCAAAACGGCCCAGAGGATCGGAATATACCTTGGTGCCGAGCTTGGCGGAGAGCGAGTTGATGAGATACTCGCACTCACAGAGGCCGCCCGTCAGCAGCACGTCGCCCTTCATGGAGTGGCGGGAGCAGAGGCCCGCCACCTTGTTCACCACGGACTCCACCACGCCAGCCGCGATATCCTCGCGGCGCTCACCGTTGCCGATGTGACTGATGACCTCGCTCTCGGCAAAGACGGTGCACATGGAGCTGATGGCCAGAGGCTTGCCCCGGCCCGCCATCTCGAACAGCTCGCCGAGGTCCACGCCCAGACGGTTCGCCATGATCTCCAGGAATTTGCCGGTACCGGCAGAGCACTTGTCATTCATGAGGAAGCTGCTGGGCATCCCGTTTTCCACGGTGATGACCTTGGTATCCTGGCCGCCGATGTCCACGATGGTGCAGTCGCGCCCCAGCAGGGCATGGCCGCCCCGCCCGTGGCAGGTGATCTCCGTCACGGTCTTTGCAGCATAGTCCACCGCCACGCGGCCGTAGCCGGTGGCAATGACCTTCATCTCGTCGTTCACCGGTGTACCGTCTGCCTCCAGACGGCGGGCGATCTCCGCCGAGGTCTCCTTGCTGCTCCAACCCGTGGGGAGCACAAAATGATCCACCATTTTCTCCTCATCCAGCACCACCACCTTGGAGGCGGTGGAGCCGATGTCGATCCCGGTAAAATACTTCATCACTTCTCGATCGTCTCCAGGAAGGCGGCGAGGCGGGTATTGATCTGGCCCTTGTCAGACTGGGAGTAATCCGTCTCGATGTTCAGATAGGGGATGCCCTTCTGCTCAGTGACCATGCGCTTGATGAAGTGGGCCTCCACGTCATAGGTGTGGCAGGACTGCAGCACGATCTCGATGACGCCGTCCACATGGTACTCGTCGATCATCTTTGCCACATAGTCGATGCGGCTGTCGTTGGGGCTCATGACGGAGCAGTTGATGTTCAGGTACTTGACGGCCAGAGCCTCATACACGTCGGGATTGCTCTCATCCACCAGCTCCACCTTGTCGCGGATACCGCTGCAGGTGTCAAAGGCCACGATGTCCGCGCCCATTTCCTCCACGGCGCGGATGACCTTCTCGCGGACGCCGGCGTTGGGGCAGCCGGTGACGAGCAGACGGGGCTTCAGGCTGGGCTTGCCCTTGCATTCCTCTTCCCACTTGGCCTTGACCTCGGCGGTGCGTTCCTCCACCAGACGGCAGCGCTCGTCCAGATCGAAGCTGAAGCTGCCGGCGTCGATGCGGGTGCCCATCTCATAGCCGCTCATGGGCGCGGGATCCAGCTTGCCCAGCTCCATGAACTCCCGCCCCGCCCGGCGCTCCCGGTTTTTCCTGCGCACGGCTTCCCGAATGGCTTCCTCCGT
>CAYPWQ010000183.1:0-2535 GCA_964414495.1 uncultured Oscillospiraceae bacterium | reverse complement strand
CGGAAGGCGCAGAGGGCCGGCATCGGCACGGAATGGAACTGAAAAGCGCAGGATAATAAGCAGAAAGTTTATTATATCACTTAAAATCAAGAAAATCAGGAGGAAAAGATCATGCCCCACATTGCTGTTATGATGTATCCCGGCCGCGACGAGGCCACCAAGAAGAAGCTGGCAGAGGCTCTGCAGAAGGCCGCCATGGAGTCCATGGGGATGCCGGCCAGCGCCCTTTCCGTGTCCGTGGAGGACATCGAGAAGGAGCGCTTTGACGCGGTGGTGGCCGCCAAGGTGGATCACGACGATCTGCTGATCGCCTCTGACTTTGTGAAGTAAGATGCGGCGGACCGTTCTCTTCGATCTGGACGGGACGCTGCTGGATACCCTTGGCGACATCACCGCCGCCAGCAACGATATCCTGGCCCGCTTTGACCGCCCCGCCTGCACGGAGGAGGAGATGCGGAGCTTCATCGGCAACGGCGCCCGCAATCAGCTGCGCTGCGCCTGGAAGGGCGAGCCGACGGAGGCGCAGCTGGAGGAGGCGCTGACGCTCTACCGTCCCTATTATGCCGACCATCTCTCCGGCACCCGGCCCTACGACGGCATCCTTCCCCTGCTGCGCCGCCTGAAGGAAGACGGCTTCCGCATCGCCGTCGTCACCAACAAGCCGCAGCTCCCAACGGAGCGCCTCTGTGAGAGCCTGCTGAGCGGCCTGCTGGACGCGGTGGTGGGCGAGGAGCCAGCCCGCCCCAAAAAGCCTGCCCCCGACATGGTGGAGGAGGCCATGCGCCGCCTCGGCGTCACGCGGGAGGACTGCGTGTATGTGGGCGACAGCGAGGTGGACGTGCTGACCGGCCGCAATGCCGGTATGCCCTGCTATTCCTGCACCTGGGGCTATCGCAGCCGCGCAGAGCTGCTCTGCGCCGGGGCGGACATCCTGACGGACACGCCGGAGGAGCTGGGTGAGCTGCTGCTGGCAGGGGAGGGGAGCGCCCGTCTCCTGACCACCATGAAGCGCCGCCGCAGCGTGCGGAAATTTGCCGACCGCCCGGTGGAGGAGGGGAAGCTGCGCCTGCTGCTGGAGGCGGCGCTTACCCTGCCCACCTCCCGTGATCTCAGCGAGGTGGAATTCTTCGCCCTGACGAAGCGGGAAGAGCTGATCGCTCTTGCCGCCTGCAAGGCTCACGGTGCGGCGATGCTGCATTCCGCGCCGCTTGCCCTGGTGCTGGCGGCAGACAGCGAAAAGGCCGACACCTGGATCGAGGATTCCTCCCTTGCTGCCATCGGCTTGCAGCTCATGGCGGAGGAGCTGGGTCTTGCCTCCTGCTGGGTGCAGCTCCACTTGCGGAAGGACGAAAACGGCGGCGACGCGGAGGAGAATCTCCGCCGTCTGCTGGCGCTGCCCGGGCGCTATCGCTGCGTCTGTGCCCTGGCCCTCGGCTACCGCGCCGAGGAAAAGGAGGCCCACGCCGCGCCGTCCCTCACGGATCATCGCATCCATCTCCGCTGAACGCCTGTTTTTTCCGCAGCGACAATGGAAGAAGTGCCCCCTGTCCCGGCCGGACAGGGGGCTTTCCTGCGCCCTGCCGCGGGACGCGATTTATCTTGCATAAGCGGCGGCCTTCCCTTATAATAAAAAAATGGATGCGGCGGAGAGCTGGCGCTTTCTCCGCCGGAACGAGGATTTTTTGCGCCGCAGGGAGACTTATGCAGACTGTCATCATCACAGATGGAAAATACCGTTCCGCCATTGCGGCGGCCCGTGCCATCGGGCGGGCGGGCTATCGTGTCGTCGTTACACAGACCCGCGGCGACACGGCGCAGGAGCCGCCGGTGTTCGCCTCGCGCTATGCGGCGGAGCATCGCTGGATCGAGGGCAAGGCGGCGGACGAGGGCTATACCGATCGCCTGCTGGCTGTTCTCGCGGAATATGAGCGGCCGGTGCTGCTCTGCGTGGGCGCGGTGACGCTGAACGCCGTGGCCCGCGAGCGGGCGCGCTTTGCCGCGGCGGCGGACTTTCTCATCGCCTCGCCCGAGACGCTGGATCAGCTGAACGACAAGGAGGCGGTGCACCGCCGCTGCGTGGAGCTGGGCATCCCCGTCCCCCGGCAGTATGGCGCGGGCGAGGAGCCGCAGCGCTATCCCGTGGTGGTCAAGCCCCACTGCGGCGAGAAATTCGGCCTGAAGGCCGCGCAGCGCTATGCCGTTGCCCGGGACGGGGCGGAATACGCGGCGCAGCTGGCCCGGATGCAGCGCTATGATCCCGCCCCCATCGTGCAGGAGAAGGTCTCCGGCGCGGGGGCAGGGGCCAGCCTGCTGCTGGATGGCGAGGGGCGGCTGCTGGCCGCCATCTGCCACCGCCGGGTGCGGGAATACCCCATTACCGGCGGCCCCTCCACCTGCTGCGAGAGCTTTTATGACCCGGATATGATCGACCGGGCTCACCGGCTGCTGCGCTCCTTCGGCTTCACCGGCATGGCCATGGTGGAGTTCAAGGGCGACTGCGTGCTGGGGGTGAACCCCCGCGTCTGGGGCAGCTTC
>CAYPWQ010000182.1:0-2536 GCA_964414495.1 uncultured Oscillospiraceae bacterium | reverse complement strand
GAGCTGCGCGTGGGGCTCGTGAACGGCGCGCTGCTGGGGCTGCTGTCCTTTGCCGCCATCGGCGGCGCGCTCTGCCTTATGGGACACGCGCCGGGCTTTGCCTTTGCGGTCTCCGGCTGTCTCGGCGCGGCCATGCTGCTGGCCATGCTGGGCTCCTCCCTCTCCGGCACGCTGATCCCCCTGCTGTTCCAGCGGCTGGGGATCGATCCCGCCGTGGCCTCCGGCCCCCTCGTCACCACGGTGAACGATCTGGTGGCTGTGGTCGCCTATTACGGTCTTGCCTGGGCCACGCTGCTGCGCGGCCTGTCCCCCGCCTGAGCGGAAAACCGTCCGGGCAGCAAAAAAGAGACATCCCCGGGGATGTCTCTTTTTCTTATGGGATCGCTCCTCCCTCAGAACGTGTCCACCACGTCGTAGGACGAGCCGTTCCAGATGGCGGGCTTTGTCTCGCAGCTGCGGAGCTGCGCGATGAAATCCGGCAGACGATCCACCTTTTCCGGCAGCCAGGTCACGTATTTCCCGATCTGCTCCACCGTGTGCGCGTCGCTGGCGCCGATGGGTTTCAGCCCCAGCTCACGGGCATAGCGCAGCGCTGTGCGGTTTGCCTCCAGATCGGCGCTGCCGTTCAGCACCTCCACGCCATGGAGCCCCCGGGCCAGACGGAGATTGTCCTCGAACCCGCGCTTGTTGTTGCGGAAGGGATGGCAGGACACGCAGAAGCCCTCCTGCCGGTTCACCGCGTCGATGAAGGCCTGCGCGTCGTCCCGGTGGTCGGGAAAGCTGTCGATGCCCCAGGCCGTGATGTCGCCCCAGAGGGAAAAATACTCCACGCCCACGAAGATGGGAAATTGCAGACGCCGGGAATACTCCTCCGCCAGCTCCCGAAAGCCCATGCTGTCATGGTCGGTGATGCAGACGGCGTCGAGCCCCCGCTGCTTTGCCACCTCCACGATCTGCTCCACGGTGATGAAGCTGTCGGGAGAATAGAGTTTTTCGTGCAGATGCATGTCTACCAGCATGATGTCAACCCTCCTGCATGTTGTGGCTGATGATCTTCAGCAGCCGGTCGTCCTCCGTCCAGATCAGTTCGTCCAGATTCAGGAAGCTGCGGACGAAGTCGTTGGCGGGATTACGGTAAATATTGGCGGGGCTGTCGTTCTGGATGAGGCGGCCCTGCTCCATGATGGCGATGGAATCGGCCAGCAGCATGGCCTCCTCCTGGTCGTGGGTGACGAACACCATGGTCATGCCCAGCTCCCGCTGGAGCTTTTTCAGCTCCCCGCGCATCTTCACGCGCAGCGCCGCATCCAGATTGCAGAAGGGCTCGTCCAGCAGGCAGATCTTCGGCTCCACGATCAGCGCCCGCGCGAGAGCCACGCGCTGCTGCTGGCCGCCGCTGGTCTGATAGATGTGATAGTCCGCGTGATCCGCCAGGCCCACCAGCTCCAGATACGACATGGCCCGCTTTTTCGCCTCGGCCTTCCGCACGCCGCGGAATTTCAGACCGTACATGACGTTTTCCAGCACGGTCATGTGGGGAAACAGGCCATAGGACTGGAACACCGTGGTCACGGGGCGGCGCTCCGGCGGCAGGGCAGTGATGTCCTGCCCGTCGATGCGGATGCTCCCCTCGTCCGGCGCAAGAAAGCCGCCGATCATATTCAGCGTGGTGGTCTTGCCGCAGCCGGAGGAGCCCAGGATGCACAGCAGCTTGCCCTTTTCCAGCGACAGGTTCAGGTCAGAAACCACTTCCCTGCCGTCAAACCGCTTCTTCAGATGGGATATTTCCAAGTACATGACGCTTTTCCCCCTTCCATGAGATGAACCAGGCAAGTCCCTCCACCGCCAGCACGATCAGGATGATGAGCGTTGCGATGAGGGAGGCCTGCGCATATTCGCCCAGATACACCGAGTCGAACAGCTTGAAAACGGCCAGCTTCTTGCCGGGATTGATGAGAAACAGGATCGCGCCCGCGGTGGTCATGCTGCTGGAAAAATTATAGGAAAAGCAGCTGAGGAATGCGGGGCGCATACTGGGCAGTATCACGTCCTTCAGCACCGTCAGGCGGCTGCCGCCCAGATCGCGGGCCGACCACTCCAGCGCCCGGGGCACCTGCGTGAGCGCCGCGGAGCAGAGCTTGGTGGTGGTGGGCAGCTGCTTGAAGAGCATGTTCAGCATGACGATGGCGGCCGTGCCCGTCAGCTTCAGCGGCTCGTGGTTGAAGGCCAGGATATAGCCGATGCCGAAGCAGGTGCCGGGGATCATATAGGGGACGGTGGCGATGCAGTCGAAAAACTTCCGCAGCGGCACGTTGCGCCGATCCATGTAATAGGTGAAGAGCATGGCGAACAGCGTGCCCGCCAGCGAGACGATCAGCGCGTAGACGACGCTGCGCACCATCATGGTCACGTCGTACTCCAGCAGCTTTTCCAGATGGCTGAGGGTGAAGGAGTATACGCCCTTCTTCGCCTTCAGGAAGCCCGTGAGGAAAATGCAGATATATTGCAGCGTCATCATCACAAAGAACAGCGCACT
>CAYPWQ010000181.1:0-2539 GCA_964414495.1 uncultured Oscillospiraceae bacterium | reverse complement strand
CTTTGGTCTGACCACGCTGACGCTGCGCTATTACCGCGAGGCCCTGGCCCAGAGCGAGCTGCAAAGTGCGCTGTGGGTCAGTCTGCGCATCGCATTTGTCTCGGCGGTGCTGGCGGCGGCGCTTGGCACGGCGCTCTGCGCGGCGCTGCTCCGGCGGCGGAGCAGCGGCGCGCTCTATCTCATCCGTCTGCCCATTCTGGTGCCCCACACGGTGGCGGCCCTCGGCGCGGTGCTGCTGCTGTCGCAGACCGGCCTTCTCGCCCGCTGCGCCGCGGCGCTTGGGCTCATCGCCGACTCCGCCGCCTTCCCCCAGCTGCTCTATACCCCCGGCTATGAGGGGGCCATCCTGACCTATCTCTGGAAGGAGGTCCCCTTTGTAGGCTATTTCTGCCTTGCCCTCATGGCCTCCGTCAGCGAGACCCTGGGCGAAGCGGCCGAGAATCTGGGTGCGCCGCCCCTGCGGAGCTTTCTCACCGTGACGCTGCCGCTGACGCTGCCCGCCGTGTCCCGGGCCTTCCTCATCATCTTTCTCTTCGCCTTCGGGGGCTACGAGCTGCCCTTCCTGCTGGGGGCCACGCTGCCCAAGGCCCTGCCGGTGTATGCGGCGCTGCGCTATCAGTCCCCGGATCTGAAGCAGCGGCCCCTCGCCATGGCCATTTTCTCGCTGATCCTGCTGCTGTCCGTCGCCATGGCGGCGCTGTACAGTCTCCTGACCCGGCGGCTGCTGGAGAAGCTGGGAGGTGCGCGATGAAGCGAAAGCATCTCTATGCCCGGCTGACGCTGGGGCTCGCGGCCTTTCTCATCCTGCTGCCTGCGGCGGTGCTGCTGCTCTGGTGCGTCACGGCCCGCTGGCCCTGGCCGGGGCTGCTGCCGGAGAGCTGGAGCCTCCGCACGGTGCGTGAGCTGCTCTTCGGCTCGCAGAAGCTGCCGCAGCTGCTGCTGAGCTCTGTGGCCCTTGCGGGGGCCACGGCCCTGCTCTCCACCCTCATCGGCCTGCTCACCGCCCGGGCCACGGCGCTCTATGACTTTCCCGGGCGGCGGCTCGTGGGCTTTGCCAGTCTCCTGCCCCTGCTGATCCCCGGCACGGTGTTCGCCATTGGCATCCATCTGGTGCTGCTGCGTCTCCACCTGGCAGACACCGTGACCGGCGTCCTGCTGGTGCATCTCATCGCCGCCCTGCCCTACAGCATCACCATCCTCTCGGATGTGACCGCCGCCCTGGGCGACCGGCTGGAGCAGCAGGCGGCGGTGCTGGGCGCGCCGCCCCTGCGGGCGTTCTTCTCCGTCACGCTTCCCGAGCTGCTGCCGGGGCTGCTGTCCTCGGTCAGCATGGCCTTCATCCTGTCCTACAGTCAGTATTTCACCACCCTCATCGTGGGCGGCGGCCGGGTCAAGACCCTGTCCCTCGTCCTCGTGCCCTACATCCAGAGCGGCGACCGCTCTCTCGCGGCGGTGTATGCCGCGGCCTTTGTGGGGTCGGCGCTGGCCGTATTCTTCCTGCTGGAGGGCGGCATCCATCTTTTGAGAAAGCGGGGTGATCCCCAATGAGGCTGGAGCTCCATGCGCTCTCTGTCACGCTGCAAAAGCACGAGATCTTAAAGGACATTTCCCTCACCGTGGAGGAGGGGACGTTTTTCTCTCTTCTGGGCCCCAGCGGCTGCGGCAAATCCACGCTGCTCAAGACCATCGCCGGGATCCACGCCCCCGCCGCGGGACGCATCCTGCTGGGCGGACGGGACATCACCGCCCTGCCGCCCCATCAGCGGCGCACGGTCATCGTCTTTCAGGACATGCGCCTGTTCCCCCACATGAGCGCCGCGGAGAACGTGGCCTATCCGCTGAAGATGCAGGGCATGGGCAAGGCCGAACGTCTGGCGGAGGCGGCACGGCTCCTCCGCCGCGTGCAGCTGACGGGGTACGATGCCCGCCGCGTCGCCTCCCTCTCCGGCGGCGAGCAGCAGCGCGTGGCGCTGGCCCGGGCCCTCGCGGCGAAGCCCGATCTGCTGCTGCTGGACGAGCCCTTCTCGGCGCTGGATGAAAATCTCCGCGAGGAGATGCGCCGTCTGGTGCTGGCGCTCCACCGGGAGGAGCACATGACCACCGTCCTCGTGACCCACGACCGGGAGGAGGCGCTGGCCATGAGCGACCGGGTGGCGCTGCTGTTTCAGGGGCGTCTCGGCCAGTGCGGCACGCCGGAGGAGGTCTATGGTCAGCCCCGCGACCGCCGCACGGCGGACTATTTCGGCGGCTGCGCCTATTTCCCCGGCGCAGTGCGGGACGGCTGCTTCCATGCGGGAGCGCTGACCCTGCCCGCCGCCCTGCCGGATGGCCCGCGCACGCTCTGTCTCCGCCCCGGGGCATGGACGCTGTCGCCGGAGGGGGCGCTCCGCTGCCGGGTGGAGTCCCTGCGCTTTGCGGGGGAGGAAACGGTGCTGACTCTCCGGGCGGAAAACGGCGCACAGCTGCGCCGCCGTCTCCCCGGCCGCCCCGACTTCGCCGAAGGGCAGGAGCTGGGCATCGCCGTGGATGCCGCCCGCGC
>CAYPWQ010000180.1:281-2547 GCA_964414495.1 uncultured Oscillospiraceae bacterium | reverse complement strand
GAAATAAGAACCTCCGCCAGGCGCGGATTTTAGCAACGTTTCATTTTCTTTTTATGCAAAGGAGATCGAGTTCATGGAAAAAGGCAAACCAACGATGAAAGATGTTTCCCGGGAAGCCGGTGTGGCGCTCGGCACCGTAAGCCGCGTGTTCAACGGCCTGCCGGTGGGTGAAAAATACAGGCTTAAGGTAGAAGAGGCCGCCCAGCGGCTGGGCTATCAGGTCAACTCCTATGCACGGGGGCTGAAAACCAACAAGACGAACATCATCGCTGTGATCCTTCCCTCCACGGATCACCCCTATTTCGCAGCCCTTGCGCAGCAGCTGTACACCGCGCTGACCCAGCGGAACTACCAGATGATGCTGTTTCTCACCGACTCCCGGCATGAGCGGGAGGACGAGTGCATCCGCATGGTGCGGCAGAACAAGGTGGATGGCATCATCGGCCTGACCTACAGCATGGTGGAGCTGAGCGACGACATTCCCTTTGTCAGCATTGACCGCTATTTCGGCCCCAATGTGCCCTGTGTGGCGTCGGACAACTACGGCGGAGGCAGACTGGCAGCGGAGCGGCTGGTACAGTGCGGCTGCGGCAGGCTGCTGTTCCTGCGCACCGGCTCTCCCGTACCCGGCGAGGCGGACAAGCGCGGTGACGGCTTTGTCACGGCCTGCAGCCTGATGGGGATACCCTGCGACGCCTACCGCCTGAACAATTATCCTGAAATGGATGTGTTCCGCGCGTATTTCGAGCAGCACATGACCAACGGAAAGCTCGATTATGACGGCATTTTCTGCAGCACGGATCTTCTCGCCGCACAGATCCACGCCCTGCTCGATACCATGGGGCTCCGGGTGCCGGAGGATGTGCAGATCATGGGCTTTGACGGGATCCGCCGTTTTGATACGGGCAGCTACTTCTGCACCACCATCGTTCAGCCCGTGGACAAGATCGCGCAGTCTTGCGTAGACATGCTGCTGCGCGAGGACCGCGCAAACGGCCCCAGCCTGGTCTGCCTGCCCGTCAGCTGTGCCTACGGCGGTACCACAAAGGAGTGAGGTGAACCCCGTGGCAAGCGAGTATCTGCGCAAAATCGCGAGCGAACAGCCCAAACCGGAGCCCGCCCCTGTGATGACCCCAAAGGAAAAGCGCCAGAATTGGTGGCACTATCACAAGTGGCACGTCGTCGTCGCGGTACTGCTGGTCGTATGCGCCGCGAATATACTGTGGAACGCGCTGGGCATCGGCAAAACCCGGCCGGACTACTCCATTGCCTACGTCGGGCGCACCCCCCTCGCCGAGGAAACGGCCGCCGCCCTGCGGGATGGTTTTGCAGCCCTCAGCCCCGACCTGAACGGGGATGGCAAGGTAACCGTGGAGCTTCAGCAGTACGTCAGCGTGAACACCGGCGACTCCGACAGCATGTACTACGCGCAGGCGGCGCAGGTTCAGCTGGTGGCGGACATCACGGAATGTAAGAGCTATTTCTTCCTTCTGGAGGATCCCGCCGCGTTCCAGCGCGCAACGCACGCGCTGTGCAATCTGGACGGAAGCCTGCCGCCGGACGAGGATGAGACCGCGGACGGCAAGTTCGTGCTCTGGGGCGACTGCCCGACGCTCGCCCAAATGGCGCTGGGCAGCGACGGCGAAGCCATCTCCCGCTTGGCCTTCGCCCGTCGGGGCTTCTGGACGGAAAAAACCACAGCCCACGCGGCGCAGTGCGCTGCACTGTGGGATGCGCTGACCGAAGGAGCGAAAATACAATGAAGAAAACAGTGATCGCCTGTGCACTGATGCTCTGCCTGCTGCTGACCGCCTGCAGCGCGAAGCCGCCGGAGAAAACGGCGGACGGCGCGGACTGGGGCGCGGACTGGACGACTGTCGGATCCTTTCTGGGCGTGAAACCCACGGACGGCTGGACAGTGCAGCGCAACGAGGACATGCTGGCGCCGGATGGCACGTTCTATGCCTCCTGGACGCGCGGCGAAGCGGTCTCCTATACCGACGACAGCGGGAACAGGGTCACGGCCTACGACGCGCAGATCCATCTGGTTATGATGGAGTTCGAGACCGATGCCGAAGCGAAGCAGGCAGCCGTACAGTGGCAGTCCCTTGCCGCAGAACGCTATCCGGACATGGAAGAATCCCATGGGGAATACGCCGGTCAGTCCTTCCGGATCGCATCCTACGCCTTCCCCGCCGGATCAGGCCCCGCATCCAGCGGCGCATCCGCCACGGGGGTTCGGGGCAGCCGTGCGATCCGTGTGGAC
>CAYPWQ010000180.1:0-271 GCA_964414495.1 uncultured Oscillospiraceae bacterium | reverse complement strand
AGAGTTACCCTAAGGAGCCCCTGGACGTACTGACAGATTTTCTCGCGCACTGCAAATACGCACAATAAAGGGAGGATCACCACATGGGACTGTTCATATCGGAAGACAAGGGCTATGATGAGTCCGAGCGGCAGACCGGCCTCAATCGCTACAAGCAGCTGCTGAGCCTGCACTTTGGCGACTGGTTCAAGCTGAACGCGCTGACCCTTCTTGGCCTGCTCCCGCTGGCGGTGGGGATCTGGCTCGCCATCGAGACCTCCAGCATACTGGT
>CAYPWQ010000179.1:0-2563 GCA_964414495.1 uncultured Oscillospiraceae bacterium | reverse complement strand
CCATGGAGCTGAACGCCATGGATTCCCGCATCCGGCTGCTGACGGAGATGGAGAAGGAATACGAGGGCTTCAACAAGGCGGTGAAGACCGTCATGACCGCGGCAGAGCACGGCGGTCTGCGGGGCATCCACGGGCCGGTGGCGAACCTGATGGAAACGGATCGCCCCTATGCCGTTGCCATGGAGATCGCGCTGGGCGCGGGCCTGCAGAACATCGTGGTGGACCGGGAGGAGGATGCGAAGAACGCCATCGCCCTGCTGAAGCAGCGCGGCGCGGGCCGCAGCACCTTCCTGCCTCTCAGCGCCATCCGGGGCGAGCGCCTGCGGGAAAAGGGACTGGAGCAGGAGACGGGCTATGTGGGCGTCGCCTCTGACCTCGTGCGCTTCGAGGAGAAATACCGCCCCATCTTCCTGAATCTGCTGGGCCACACCGTGGTGGCCGAGGACATCGACTGTGCCATCGCCATGGCGCGGAAATATCAGAACCGCTTCCGCATCGTGACGCTGGACGGCCAGGTCATGAACCGGGGCGGCAGCATGACCGGCGGCAGCGTCAGCCAGCAGAGCGGCGTGCTCAGCCGCGCGGGCGAGCTGAAGGAACTGACCGCCAGACGCGAAAAGCTGGCTGCCTCCCTGACCGCGGCGGAAAAGGACGCGGAGGAAAAGCTGCGGGAGCTCCAGCGGACGCAGTACGAGCTGGACACCGCCGCCTCGCAGCAGCGCAGCGCCGAGGACGAGGTGCTGCGCCGTCAGGGCGAGAAGAATCATTACGACGTGCTCCTCTCCTCCATGGAGGAGAGTCTGGAGGGTCTCCGTCAGGAGAAGGAGGGGCTGCATGCCCGCCTTTCCGAGAGCCGGAAGGCACTGACAGAGACGGAGCACCGCATCGCCGACGCCGAGCAGCGTGCCGCGGCCTTCCGCAGCGAGGCAGAGAGCCGCAGCAGCGGCGGCAGCGAGATCGCCTCCCGCAGCGCCGCCCTCAGCGAGGAGATGGCAGCGAAAAAGGCGGACAGCGCCGCCCTCAGCGCGGAAAAGGCCGCGCTGGAGGATTCTCTGCGCAATCTCACGGGCCTCGCCGCCGGTATGGCGGGCGACCGCAGCACGCGGGAGGCGCTGATCGGGGAATACCGCGAGAAGAACCGTCAGCTCACCGCCGAGACGGAGGAGCGCCGCGCCGAGGCCGAGACCCTGCGGCAGAGCGCCGACGCCATCCGGAAGCAGCTCTCTGCTCTTACGGAGGACAAGCTGAAGCTGGAGCAGGAGCGCACCGCCGCCGAGCTGAAGGCAAGAGAGTGCAACGAGCACCTGCTGAACGCCGAGCGCAGCGTGGCGCTGCTGGAGCAGAAGCGCAGCAGCTCCTCGCTGGAGGAAAAGCAGATTTTGGATCGCCTGTGGGAGCATTACGAGCTGAGCCACAGCGCCGCCATGGAGCAGCGCATCGAGCTGGAGAGCACCGCCAAGGCCGGCCGCCGCGTGGCGGAGCTGAAGCGGGAGATCGGCTCTCTCGGCAATGTGAACGTGGGTGCCATCGAGGAATTCGAGCGCGTGAACACGCGCTATACCTATCTCACCGAGCAGCGGGACGATGTGCAGCGCTCGAAGGAGGAGCTGCTGGGCATCATCGAGGAGATCACGCGGGAGATGACCGTCATCTTCCGCGAGCAGTTCGCCCTCATCGCAGCCAGCTTCCAGGAGACCTTTACCGAGCTCTTCGGCGGCGGCCGCGCCACGCTGGAGCTGGAGGATCCGGAGGATATCCTGGGCTGCGGCATCGAGATCAAGGCCCAGCCCCCCGGCAAGTCGCTCAAGACAATTTCACTGCTCAGCGGCGGTGAAAAGGCGTTCGTGGCCATCGCGCTGTACTTCTCCATCCTGAAGGTACATCCCACGCCCTTCTGCGTCATGGACGAGATCGAGGCGGCGCTGGACGAGCCCAACGTGGTGCGCGTGGCGAAATACATGCGCCGCATCTCCGGCAAGACCCAATTCGTGGTCATCACCCACCGCCGCGGCACCATGGAGGAGGCCGACGTGCTTTACGGCGTGACCATGCAGGAGAAGGGCGTGAGCCGCATCCTGACCATCAATATGAACGATCTGGCAAAGGAATTGAAAATCAAGTAAAAAAGGAACGAAGCTATGGGACTTTTCAGCAAGATCAAAAAGGTCTGGTATGACAGCATCATCTGGGAGACCGTGGACGAGGATTTCTACGACGCGCTGGAGGAGGGCCTGATCCTGGCGGATCTGGGCGCGGGCGTGGCGGCAGACTGCATCGCCCGTCTGCGCAAGACCGTGTATGACAACAGCTTGCAGGGTGAGCAGAGCGTGAAGCAGGCCCTGCGGGACATTCTGAAGGAAAAGCTGGCCGTGGGCGACAGCGCCCTTCATCTGGACACTGCGCCCAGCGTGATCCTGGTCATCGGCGTCAACGGCGTGGGCAAGACCACCTCCATCGGTAAGATGGGATGGCGGCTGAAGCAGAGCGGCAAAAAGGTGCTGTTCTGCGCGGCAGATACCTTCCGCGCCGCCGCGGCCGATCAGCTGCAGATCTGGGCCGAGCG
>CAYPWQ010000178.1:0-2575 GCA_964414495.1 uncultured Oscillospiraceae bacterium | reverse complement strand
AAGAACATCCTGGAGATCACCAAGATCGTCCACGATGCAGGCGGCCTGTGCTACTACGACGGCGCCAACCTGAACGCCGTCATGGGCGTTGTCCGTCCCGGCGACATGGGCTTTGACTGCATCCACTCTAACCTCCACAAGACCTTCTCCACGCCTCATGGCGGCGGCGGCCCCGGCGCAGGCGCAGTGGGCTGCAAGGAGTTCCTGAAGAAGTATCTGCCCGGCCCCGTGGTGGTGAAAAACGGCGACAAGTACGACTTCGCCTATCCCGAGAAGTCCTATGGCCGCGTCCGCTCCTTCTGGGGCAACTTCACCGTCATCGTGAAGGCACTGACCTACATCATGACCCTCGGCAAGGAGGGCATCCCCGAGGCTTCCATGAACGCGGTGCTGAACGCCAACTACATGATGAGCCTGCTGAAGGAAAAGTACACCATGGCCTACGACGAGATCTGCATGCACGAGTTCGTCATGTGCCTGGTGGATCTGCACGACGAGACCGGCGTCTCCGCTCTGGATGTGGCGAAGGGCCTTCTCGACAACGGCCAGCATCCCCCCACGATGTACTTCCCCCTGATCGTCCACGAGGCGCTGATGATCGAGCCCACCGAGACCGAGTCCAAGGAGAGCATGGACGAGGCGGCTGCGACCTACCTCATGCTGTACGATCTGGCCAAGACCGATCCCGCCGCGCTGCACGCCGCCCCCACCAAGGCCAACTGCCGCCGTCTGGACGAGGTCGGCGCCGCCCGCAACCCCGTCGTCCGCTACACCTTCTAAAAAAGCGCTGATCCGCCGGAAAGGACGGCACGGAACGTGCCGTCCTTTCTGAAGGACTTTTTCCCTCTTATTATTACAAACAACAGGAGACTCTACCCTTATGTCTGATTATCAGCTGATCGTCATCGGCGCGGGCCCCGGCGGCTATGTGGCGGCGCTCCACGCTGCCAAGCGCGGCCTCCGCACCGCTGTCATCGAAAACCGCGACGTGGGCGGCACCTGCCTGAATCGCGGCTGCATCCCCACCAAGACCCTGCTCCACTCCTCTGAGATCGTCGCCGGCATCCGCGACGGCGCTCCCTTCGGCGTGGGCGCAGAGAACATCCACTTCGACATGAACGCCATCTTCCAGCGCAAGCGCGATGTCAGCGCCAAGCTGCGCGGCGGCATCGAGGGCATGTTCAAGGCCAGCAAGGTGGATCTGCTCCGCGGCACCGGCACCGTTCTCGGCACCGGCCGCGTCCTGTTCAAGAGCGAAGAGGGCGAGAAGGAAGTGACCGCCGATCACATCATCGCGGCCACCGGCTCCGTCCCCGCCCGTCCCCCCATCCCCGGTCTGGATCTGCCCGGTGTCGTCACCTCCGACGAGCTGCTGGAGGGCTGCGACCACCTGTATGAGTCCATCGTCATCATCGGCGGCGGCGTCATCGGCGTGGAATTCGCCACCTTCTATCATGATCTGGGCTGCAAGGTCACTCTCATCGAGGGCATGGATCGTCTGATGCCCACCCTCGACCGCGAGGTCGGCCAGAATCTCGGCATGATCCTGAAGAAGAAGGGCGTTGCCGTGCACACCAACTCTCTCGTCTCCAACGTGGAGCAGGGCGAGAATGGTCTGAAGGTCAACTTCAAGTGCAAGGAGCAGGAGCTGTCCGTGGAGGGCGAGTGCGTCCTCTGCGCCATCGGCCGCAAGCCCTTCACCGGCGGTCTCTTCGCCGAGGGCCTGAATCCCGAATTCGACCGCGCCCGCCTCGTGGTGAACGAGCGCTACGAGACCTCCATCCCCGGCGTGTACGCCATCGGCGATGTCAGCGCCAAGGTGCCTCTGGCACATGTGGCCTCCGCACAGGGCATCGACTGCGTGGAGCTGATCTGCGGCAAGGACGGCGGCATGATCGACATCAACACCATCCCCAGCTGCATCTACTGCGTGCCCGAGATCGCCTGCGTTGGTCTGACCGCGGACGAGGCCAAGGCCGCCGGCCGCAGCGTCACCGCCGGCAAGTACGTCATGTTCTCCAACGGCAAGACCGTCATCAAGGAGGGCGACCGCGCCTTCATGAAGGTGGTGGCCGACAACGAGACCCATGAGATCGTGGGCGCACAGCTCATGTGCGAGCACTCCACCGACATGATCTCCGAGCTGAGCACCGCCATCGTCAACCACCTGACCGTGGAGCAGATGCTGAAGGTCCTGCGTCCTCACCCCACCTTTGAGGAGGGTCTGACCGACGCGCTGGAGGATCTGCTGGCCAAGCTGAACAAATAACCTTTTTCAAATTCTCATTTAAGGAGGAACCTTCCCATGATCAAGGAAACCATGGAATACATCGCCAAGTGCGATCCCGAAGTTGGTGCGACTATTCTGAACGAATACTCCCGCGAGCAGCGCAACATTGAGCTGATCGCCTCCGAGAACATCGTCTCCCCCGCCGTCATGCTGGCCATGGGCACCTGCCTGACCAACAAGTACGCCGAGGGTTATCCCGGCAAGCGTTACTACGGCGGCTGCTACTGCGTGGACGAGACCGAGGAGATCGCCCGTCAGCGCGCCTGCAAGCTGTTCGGTGCGGAG
>CAYPWQ010000177.1:0-2605 GCA_964414495.1 uncultured Oscillospiraceae bacterium | reverse complement strand
AAATCGTAAATGAGCATGGGAAAGATCATAAATGCCCGGCCCAGCTTGCCCCGGCCGACGTTTGCCACAGCGGCGAACATGGCGATCAGAATCATCGTACCGATGTTCCATGTTAACAGGTACAGATAAAAGGATTCTACGGAATCACTGAAATAAGTGAGCACCTTAATAAGCTGGGCGTTGTCTTTCACAGTGGTTCCGATACTGTCGGTAATCACGGCAGGGCAGTAGGGCACTAAAATGGTGGTACTGCACGCCAGAGGGTCCCAGACCAGTTGGGTCAGAGCAGCCAGCGCACGAAAAGCGGGAAGCGGACTGGCAAGAAACGCCTGTGCGGTGTAGCGCAGAATGGCTCTAGCCCCCTCATGCTCGATCAGGTCGTTGAGGGGCAGAGAAGAATTAAACTTGATGTAATTGAAATCACCGAGACGGTAGTATTTGTCCCATTCCTCCGGTGTAGCAAGACAGCTGATAAAGTCAACGGCCTTTGCCGGGAGCTTTTCCGGGGTGCTAATGAATACCTCAGACAGCACAGTCATGGGCAGTCCCAGAATTTCGACCTGTCTGTCGCCGGGAGCTTCCACATGGGCCAGGGTCATCACAGGACCGTTCAGAAACCACACGGAGAAAAGAACCAGCGCCCCGGATAACAGGAGGCTCCTGCGTGCGTCCTTATGGAAGAAAAACAGGAGCAGATACAGCGGCGCCGTAAGCAGAACGGCATTGTGGCGGAAAACCGTCGCCAGAAAGCAAAAAACGGTGAAGGCAAGAAAGTGGTCCCATTTCTTCAGCCATGCGCCGTCAGATTCGAAGATTTCAATGACCTGCGTGAAGATGACCAGCGAGACGATTGTCAGAGCGGAGTCCTTCCATGGGAACATCATGATCCTGGCGGTTTGCAGGTTCAGAATCAGAAACAGCCAGGAGCCGAAGAGAAAGGGCATGGGGCAGCCCCGGCGGCACAAAACCAGATACAGGTATCCCACTGCCAGACTGAACAGAAGAATCTGAAAGAAGATGATTCCCGCGGGGTGGTGGAAGATCTGCCATGGAATCCAGAAGAATACCCAGGTGTGCATAACGGGGTGCCAGTTATTGTATTGACCGGCAAGCACCTGCTGATATTGGGAAACACTATCCGGGGAAAAGCCGCCGGGGAAGTAAGCGATGAGCCACAGCAGCAGGTACACAAAGGTGATCAAGGCGGCGATGACCGGGAAGAACCGTCGGTACCACAGGGCGCCGTCTCCGGGAGAGACAGACTTAATCTGAATTCTGCCGAAAAAGATAACGCCAAAAATGCACAGCGGGATTGCCTGAATGGCAGGCGTCAGGATCGTGCATATTACGCCAGCGGTATTTACGGAGGTTAGGAAATTCCGCAGATACAGGCACAGCCAAAGATAAATATACAGCAGGATAAACGCGGCGATAAACCACCGCTTTTGGGCCTTGCTTTCCAGTCCCAGCTGCCGGGTGCAGGAAAGCTGGAAATGGTCAGACTTGCTTTTCATTGGTTACCTCCAGGGAAGACTTTTTGGTGCCTGATCGGACAGAATCAGATAGAGGAGCGGAATGATGATGACAAAGTTGAAATGGAAGAACCGGAAATCCGGGCCGGTTAGTAGCAGCATGGTACCGAAATCGTAAATGAGCATGGGGAAGATCATGAAGGCCCGGCCCAGCTTGCCCCGGCCAACGTTTGCCACGGCTGCAAACATCAGAATTAGAATCATCATACCGACGAGCCGGGTGAAGTAAATCAGGAAAAGAGATTCTGTACTGTCACTGAAGCAGATAAGCGCCTGTGAAAGCAGAGTATTCGGTTGCATGGTGAGACCGATACTGTTGTCAGAGCAGTACGGGGGAGCGACTTGCCAACCGGGATATGCGACGGGATTCCAAACAATTTGCGTCAGGGAGGCAAAAGCCTGAAGCGACCAGAATGGGCAGGAGCGGAAAGCTTGAATTGTATAACCCAGAATGTTTTTTGCCCCTTCACTTTCGATGGAATATGCGACGGACTTCTGCACATTGAACTTTAACATGTTAAAATTCCCAAGACGAAAATAGGTATTCCATTCTTCCTGTGTAGCAATGCTGTCCAGAAAGCGGACAGCGGATTCCGAAAGCGATTCACGCTCATTCATGTATACTCCAGAAAGAATTGTCATGGGCAGTCCCAGTGTTTCTGTTTGCCTGTTTCTAGGCGCAGCCACGTGGGCAAGCGACATGACTGGCCCATTCAGAAACCAGACAGAAAATAGAACCAGAAGACAGGATAAAAGAATGACCTTTCGTTGCCTTTTCTGAAAAACCAGCAGAATGACATATATCGGCGCAGTAAGCAAGATTGCGTTGTGGCGGAAAACGGTTGTCAGAAAGCACACGGCGGTAAAGGCAAGAAAATGATACCACTTCTCTAACCATTCGCCCTGAGTTTCGTAGATTTCTACGATATATGTAAAAACCAGTAGCGTAACAATAGACAGGGCGGAATCTTTCCACGGGAACATCATGATCTTGGCTGTTTGGGGATTCAGAATCAGGAACAGCCAGGAAGCGATCAGAAACCACATAGGGCAGTTCCTGCGGCACAAAGCCT
>CAYPWQ010000176.1:0-2617 GCA_964414495.1 uncultured Oscillospiraceae bacterium | reverse complement strand
AGCTTTTCCACCGACAGGTCGCTCTCCCCGTAATGCTGGCGGATGTACTCCTTGGCTGTCTCCACCGTCCGTCCCGCCGATGCCGTCTGTCGGCAGCGGATCAGCGTGTGGAGGCGCAGACAGCGCTCCGCGCACCAGTCCTCCAGCTCTGTTAAGCTGGGAAGCTCGGACATCTGCGGGGGCAGGGAAAAATCTGCGCCGAAAACCTCCTCCGCACCTATGCCGGAGCGCCGCGTCAGCTTCAACAGATGCGTCACCAGCTCCAGGAGGAACAGATTGTATTGTCCGGCGGAGGGCTTCACCTCCCGGAGCTTTCCTGCCAGTGCTGCCGCCGCGCTTCGGACCTCTCTTTCATTCCCCAGCTTTATGGCAGCGGTCAGCACCCGCTCGTCCGCCTCGTCAAAGGAAAGCAGCGGGCTTCTGTCCGGCTCCAGATCACCGATGTAGATGACCTGCCCACGCCCCACTATGGAGCGGTATTCCAGTGCCGTCCGCGCCTCGGCGGCGGAGCGCGGAAGGCTGGAAAGCTCCCGGCACGGCGCACCTACGCCCACCGTCAGCGTCAGCGCCAGATAAGATGCGGTCAGTGCGCAGGCGCGGTCCAGAGCGCGGATCAGGTCATAGACGGAAAAGGTCTCCGTCAGGCTGAGGATCAAAGCGATCCAATCGTTGTACAAAAAGAGCTTGCACCTGTCTTCCGTCAGGGCCTCCTCCAGCAGCTTTTGTACGGACAGCGTGGACAGCGCATCACGGCTGCCGCCGCCGATGTAGGCAAGGGCCACCGCCCATTTTCCCCCGGAAAGATCGATATCCAGCTGCGCCGCCCGCGCCCGCTCCGTTCCCGCCTCCAGCCGTCCGTCCAGCAGGTTGGTGTAGAACAGCTCCCGCAGCACCGGCAGATTTTTCACATAACGGCTGCGAAGCAGCTCCACGTCCCGCCTTTCCGCACGCTCCCGGTCCAGCTCTGCCTTCAGCCGCCGCAGTACGGCGGACAGCTCATCGGCATTGATGGGCTTGAGAATGTACTCCGATACATTCCTCCGAATGGCCTGCTTGGCATACTCAAAATCATCAAAGCCGGAAAAAATCACATATTTAGAAACCGGCAGAAGCTCTGCCAGGCTGCCGCAGAGCTCCAGTCCATCCATAAACGGCATTTTGATGTCGGTAAGGACCACATCGGGAAGGATCTCCTCCGCCAGTTCCAGCGCATCCCGCCCGTTGGAGGCTTCTCCCGCCAGAGAAAAGCCAAGGCCCTGCCAGTCCATTTTCCGGCTGATACCCTCGCGGATATTTTCCTCATCGTCCACCAGCAGCACACGGTACAGCTCCACAGCTCCGCCCCCTCTCCCTTTTACACAGAGTATACCACACTCTTCCGATAAAGCAAAGATGGCTCGCGAAGGCGTGCCATCTTTGCATGAGATCACTTTTTCACAAGGTACTTCCGCATATCAAGGGCACAGGCAAACAGGATGATCGCGCCCTTGATGAGATATTGCAGATCCTGCGGCACGCCCACCATGGTCAGCCCGATGAAGATCAGCCGCAGCATCAGCACGCCGATGACGATGCCGCTGATCTTGCCGATGCCGCCTACGAAGGACACGCCGCCGATGACGCAGGCGGCGATGGCATCCAGCTCGTAGTTCAGGCCGGTGTTGACCGTGTTGGAGCCGATACGGGCGCCCTCGATAAAGCCGGTGAAGCCGTACATGGCGCCGGCCAGCGCAAAGACCCCCACTGTGATGGCAAACACGTTGACGCCGGACACCCGGGCCGCTTCCTCGTTGGAGCCGAGGGCAAACATATTCTTGCCGAAGGTGGTCTTATTCCAGATAAACCACATGACGGCTGTCAGCACAACTGCAAACAGAACATACATGGGGACGGGCCTACCGCCGATGCGGAACAGTTCGCCCTTGACGAAGCTGGTGTAGGATGGATCGAGGTTGGAGATGGCCATGCCATTGTTGTTGCCCATCTGGACATACAGTAGCAGGCAGGTATTCAGGATCAGCTGGGTGCCCAGCGTCACGATGAAGGGGTGCAGCTTGAATTTTGCCACGAAGAAACCGTTGAAGCAGCCGATCGCCGCACCGATGAGCATGGCCAGCAGGACGACCACGATAACGGGCAGTGTGCCGATCTGAGGCCACATCTTATTGGCCAGGTTGGCGGCGTTCTGAAGCAGCGACGCGGAGATGCAGGCGGTCAGTCCCACGGCTCGGCCTGCGGACAGGTCTGTGCCGGTAAGCACGATGCACCCGCCGATACCCAACGCAGCGGGGAGATAGGCCGCCGTCTGGGAGAAGATGTTGATGAGGGACGGAGGCTTGATGAAATTGGGGTTTCTGATGGCGATATAGATGACCGCGATGATCATGATGATGATCAATGCGTTATTCAAAAGGAGATCGCCTACCCGTCTGGCCGTCAGCGGCTGGCGGACGCGCACTTCCTTTTCCTGTGCTTTTGTTTCCTTGTTCACGATCGTCGCTCCTCCTTACACATATTTGGCCGCCAGCGTCAGGATCTCCTCCTGACTGGTGTTCCGGGCGTCCACCTCACCGGCCAGCAGTCCGCCGGACATGACCAGAATGCGGTCGCAGATCCC
>CAYPWQ010000175.1:0-2618 GCA_964414495.1 uncultured Oscillospiraceae bacterium | reverse complement strand
CGCTTCCCCTGCGATAAGTTCGCCTCCGCCACCAACCCGCGGGGTACCCAGATGAAGGCCACGGGCGAAGTCATGGGCATCGGCAGCAATCTGGAGGAGAGCCTGCTGAAGGCCGTCCGCTCTCTTGAGATCGGTGTCTGCCACTTCCATATGCCGAAGTTCGACGGCGAGAGCGAGGAGGAGCTGTTCCGCTATGTGGCGGAGTTCCACGACGACAACCTCTTCGCCGTGACGGAGCTGCTGCGCCGCGGCGCAACGGTGGAGGCCCTGCATAAGGTCACGGGCATCACCGCCTACTTCCTGGAGTCTCTGGCGAAGATCGCTGCCATGGAGGAGGAACTGAAGGAAAAGCAGGACGACGCCACCTTCCGCGCCGCCAAGGCCATGGGCTTCTCCGACAAGTATATCGCAAAGCTCTGGAACCGCAGCGAGAACGAGGTCTGGCGCGACCGCGTGCAGCGGGGCATCCTGCCGGTCTACCGCATGGTGGACACCTGCCACACCGGTGCGTACATTCCTTACTTCTATTCCAGCTACACCGGCGAAAATCAGTCCCGCGTGACGGAGAACAAGAAGACCGTGGTGCTGGGCGCTGGCCCCATCCGCATCGGTCAGGGCGTGGAGTTCGACTATTCCACCGTCCATGCCGTGCAGACCATCCGCAAGGCCGGGTATGAGGCCATCATCATCAACAACAACCCCGAGACCGTTTCCACCGACTACACCACCGCCGACAAGCTCTATTTCGAGCCCCTTACGGCGGAGGATGCCATGAACGTGCTGCTGTTCGAGGGTGCAACGGATGTCATCGCCTCTCTCGGCGGCCAGACGGCCATCAATCTGGCGGCGCCCCTGATGGAGCGCGGCATGAACATCATCGGCACCGATGTGAACGCCATCGACAACGCCGAGGACCGCGACCGCTTTGAAAAGATCCTGAAGGAGCTGAAGATCCCCCAGTCCGCGGGCCGCGCCGTGACCAACATCGAGGACGGCGTGAAGGCCGCGGCCGAGGTGGGCTATCCCGTGCTGGTGCGCCCCAGCTTTGTGCTGGGCGGCCGCGCCATGCAGCTGGTGGCCAATGAGGAGCAGCTGCGCCGCTATCTCAAGACCGCCGTGGAGATCGACGCGGACAAGCCCGTGCTGGTGGATCACTATATCTTCGGCAAGGAGGTGGAGGTGGACGCTGTCTGCGACGGACACAACGTCTTCGTTCCCGGCATCATGGAGCTGGTGGAGCGCACCGGCATCCACTCCGGCGACTCCATCAGCGTCTATCCCTCCTTCAGCATCTCCAACAAGGTCAAGGGCACCATCCTCGACTATGCCAAGCGTCTGGGCCTCGGCCTCGGCATCGTGGGCGTCTACAACATCCAGTTCATCGTGGATGAAAAGGACGATGTCTACGTCATCGAGGTGAACCCCCGCTCCTCCCGCACCGTGCCCTTCCTCTCCAAGGCAACGGGGTACAGCCTTGCCGACATCGCCACCAATGTGATCCTGGGCAAGTCTCTGAAGGAGCAGGGCATCTTCGACATCTATCCCGAGGAGAAGAAGCGCTGGTACGTCAAGGTGCCCGTGTTCTCCTTCTCCAAGATCCGCGGGCTCGACACCTATCTCTCTCCCGAGATGAAGTCCACCGGCGAGGCCATCGGCTATGACGACAAGCTCTACCGCGCGCTCTACAAGGCGCTCATCGCCTCCGGCATGCAGGTGCAGAATTACGGCACGGTCTTTGCCACCGTGGCCGACAAGGACAAGGATGAGGTGCTGCCCCTGATCCGCCGCTTCTATCAGCTGGGCTTCAACATCGAGGCAACGGAGGGCACTGCCCGCTTCCTCAAGGCCAACGGCATCCGCACCCGCGTCCTCAACAAGATCAGCGACGGCAGCGAGGATATCCCCAATGCACTCCGTCAGGGTCACATCGCCTATGTCATCAACACCCGCGACATCAACTCCGCCGATCAGGCCAAGGATGGCTTCCTGATCCGCCGTCTCGCGGTGGAGAACAATGTGACCATCTTCACCGCCTCCGACACTGTCCGCGTGCTGCTGGATGTGCTGGAGGAGCTGACCATGCCCGTCTCCACCATCGATGCCTGATCAGGAGGACGGACATGCAGCAGACGGATCTGACCATCGTATCCAACCGCCGGATCTCCGGCGGGACCTATGAAATGGTGCTGGCGGGGGACACCTCTGCCATCACCGCACCGGGGCAGTTCATCAATCTCCGGCTGGAGGGGTTCTATCTCCGCCGCCCCATCTCGGTCTGTGACCGGGATGAAAAGACAGTGACGATCCTCTATAAGCCCCTTGGCAAAGGGACGGAGAGCATGACGCACTTCGCCCCCGGCAAGGTGCTGGATGTGCTGACGGGCCTCGGTAACGGCTTTGATCCCTCCCACAGCGGGGAGAAGCCCCTGCTGGTGGGCGGCGGCGTGGGCATCGCGCCGCTGTACCTGCTGGCGAAGGAGCTGATCCGCGCGGGCCGGGATGTGACCGCCGTCCTCGGCTACAGCACGAAGGACGACATGTTTTACACAGAGGAGCTGGAGCGCCTGGGCGTCCGCGTGATCGTCACCACGGCGGACGGCAGCTTCGGCATCCCCGGC
>CAYPWQ010000174.1:0-2654 GCA_964414495.1 uncultured Oscillospiraceae bacterium | reverse complement strand
ATGAAGGCCGTCGTCACCGTGGAAAATCCTGAGTTCAATCCCCTGGAGCTGAGCGACGCCATGAAGGAAGCTGCCGCAGCTTACGGTACGCTTGACTCCGTCAACGAGGTCGTCGCCGGCGGCGAGACCGTGGGCTATGCCGTGAAGGTCATCGCCAGCGGCTCTCAGGGCAGCATCGAGATGATCGTCGGCGTGGACGCTGATCTGGCCGTCACCGGCGTTTCTCCCGTCAAGCACTCCGAGACCTCCGGCATCGGTACCAAGGTCATGAGCAACGTGGACGGCGTGCTGGATCAGTTCAAGGGCATGTCCGGCGCAGGCACTCTGGCTGTTGGCCAGAACGTGCAGGCCATCTCCGGCGCCACCGTTTCTTCCAAGGGCGTGACCGCCGGCGTGAACGCCGCCCTCGCCGCTGTGGAAGCACTGGGTTAAGAAAGGGGGAACTGAGATATGAATTTCAAGAAACAGCTGAAGGAAGGTCTCATCACCCAGAACCCTGTGCTGGTGCAGCTGCTGGGTATGTGCTCCACCATGGCCATCACCACCTCCATCGCCAACGGTCTCGGCATGGGCGTCAGCGTGCTCATCATCCTGACCTGCTCCAACGTGGCCATCTCCGCTCTGCGTAAGATCATCCCCGGCGAGGTCCGTATCGCCTGCTACGTGGTGGTCATCGCGGGCTTCGTCACCATGGTCGACCTGCTGCTGCAGGCCTTTGTCCCCGCCATCGCCGAGTCCCTCGGCGTGTTCATCCCGCTGATCGTCGTCAACTGCATCATCCTGGCCCGTGCTGAGAGCTTCTGCTCCAAGAACGGCGTGCTGGCCTCCGCAGTGGACGGCATCACCCAGGGCATCGGCTACACGCTGGTGCTGCTGATCCTCTGCACCTTCCGTGAGCTGCTGGGCTCCGGCACGCTGGCCGGCATCCAGATCATGCCCGCGTCCTACACGCCCGCGCTGATGCTGGTGCTCCCTGTGGGCGGCTTCCTGTGCCTTGGCAGCCTCATCGCCCTGATGCAGTATGTCCTTGCCAAGAACGCTGAAAAGAAATCCAAAAAGGAGGGTGAGCAGGCATGAATGTGACTACGCTGCTTTCCATTTCTCTGGGAGCGATCCTGACCAATAACTTCATCTTCTCCCAGTTCCTGGGCTGCTGCCCCTTCCTGGGCGTGTCCAAGAAGATCGATACCGCCATCGGCATGGGCCTCGCCGTGACCTTCGTCATGGGCCTTGCCTCCGCGTTCTGCTATTTCGTCAACCAGCTGCTGGTGGCGCTGGATCTGGCGTACATGCAGACGGTGGCCTTCATCCTGGTCATCGCCGCGCTGGTGCAGTTCGTGGAGATGTTCCTGAAGAAGTCCATTCCCACCCTTTACACTGCTCTCGGCGTGTATCTGCCCCTCATCACCACCAACTGCGCGGTGCTGGGCGTTGCGCTGCTGAACGTGCAGAACAACTACAACTTCATCGAGTCCGTGGTCTACGGTATCACCGGCGGCCTGGGCTTCCTGCTGGCGATCTTCCTCTTCGCTGCCGTGCGCGAGAGTCTGGAATTCGCCGAGATCCCCAAGTGCTTTGAGGGCTTCCCCATCGCACTGATCAGCGCCGGTCTGATGGCTCTGGCTTTCATGGGCTTCAGCGGCATGGTCGTCTGGCAGTAAGGAGGACGAAACGATGGATGTGATGAATATTCTCTATGCCGTGCTGATCCTGGGCGGTCTCGCTCTGGTGTTCGGCATCATCCTGGCCGTGGCGGCCAAGGTGTTCGAGGTCCAGGTGGATGAGCGCCTGCCCCAGATCCAGGAGTGCCTCGCCGGCGCCAACTGCGGCGGCTGCGGCTATCCCGGCTGCGCCGGCTGCGCCGAGGCCATCCTGGCCGGCAAGGCTCCCGTCAACGCCTGCGCTCCCGCAGGCGCTGAGGCGGCTGCCAAGATCGCTGCGATCATGGGCATGGAAGCCCCCAGCGGCGAGAAGATGGTGGCCCATGTCATCTGCAACGGCGGCGAGGCTGCCGTGAAGAAGTACGAGTACCGCGGCGTGCAGGACTGCGTGGGTGCGCTGAAGGTGGGCGCTGGCCCCCTGGAGTGCGCGTACGGCTGCCTGGGTCTTGGCTCCTGCGTGAAGGCGTGCAAGTTCGACGCCATCCACATCAACGAGCGCGGCGTGGCCGAGGTCGATCCCGAGAAGTGCACCAACTGCGGCGCCTGCCGCAGCGCCTGCCCCCGCAAGATCATCAAGGAAGTGCCTGCCTCCCGCAAGGTGCATGTCCAGTGCGCCAACAAGGATAAGGGCCCTGTCGCCATGAAGGTCTGCAAGAGCTCCTGCATCGGCTGCGGCATGTGCGCCAAGAACTGCAAGTTCGACGCGATCCATGTGGTGGACGGCGTGGCAGTCATCGACTATGACAAGTGCAAGGGCTGCAAGATCTGCACCAAGGTCTGCCCCCGCGACGCCATCTCTCCCATCGCCACCGCAGAGGAGAAGGAGAAGTTCAAGGCCGTGCTGAAGGCACAGGCTGAGAAGGCCAAGGCTGCCGCAGAAGCGGCCAAGGCTGCCGAGGCTCCCAAGGCGGAATGAGTCAAATGGAAAAGAGGACTGACGAATGTGCAATCCTAATAAGAAAACATCGTAGGGCGAGAGAGAAACGGTATAGC
>CAYPWQ010000173.1:0-2655 GCA_964414495.1 uncultured Oscillospiraceae bacterium | reverse complement strand
CATCTGATAGGTGGGGCTCTGCCGCATTACCTCGCTGCCGATCAGCGACTCCAGAACGTCCAGCTCCTGACGCAGCCGGCTGCGGCTGAACAGCGCCAGAAGACCCAGCACCAGACCGCTGCCCATGGGATACAGTCCCGCCAGCCAGCCCCAGCGCCGCAGCAGATCGCCCAGCCGCCGGGGAAGCGTGCGGTCAAAGGACTGCGGGGGAGTGGCTGCCGTCTGCGGCATGGCTTCCTCCTCCGACAGCAGCCAGTCCGCCGTCACGTCGAAGACCGCCGCCAGCTGCGCCAGCTTGCCCAGCTCCGGTGCGGCCTCGCCGGTCTCCCATTTGCTCACGGCCTGACGGGATACGCCCAGCCGCTCTGCCAGCTGCTCCTGCGAGAGCCCCAGCCGTCTGCGGCAGGAAAAGATCTTTTCCGGTAGTGTCATGGGGATGTCCTCCTTGTTTTGATCTGCCTCCAGCCTATCAGACCACGCCTACGGCTGCAACCAGCTGTGCCTTGCACTTCCGCAACCGGCGGTTGCACCGCGCTTTTATTCCGCCAGCGCCGCCTCGAAGAGGGGGAGGAGGGCAAGGATATCCCGTTTGCCCTGATAGCTGACCTCCATCACGCGGCGGCCGTCGGTGAGAAGGAGACGCTGATATATTTCGCCGACGTTCCACTCCTCCAAACAGGTGTAGACCGTGGCGGTGCCGTCGTGGGCGAGGCGCGACCAGTCCGGCCTGTCGCCATCCGGCGGTGACAGCAGCGTTTCCATCAGCCCCTCTGCAAGCCCGCTTGTCAGGCAGCGATAGGACTGCACCCGGTAACAGACGGCGTAGTCGGGATAGACGTAGCCGTCCTCCCGGGTGGGATAGGTGCTGAGCTCCTGCCACAGCGCCTCAGAGGACACGAGGGGATCGCTGCGCCGCCGGTAGTGATCCGTGCAGCGGAAGTTCCGCCCGCTGCGCCAGTAGGCAGAGAGACGCTCCGGGTCGCTTTCCATGTCGCAGAAGTCCCGCAGCTCACGGTAGGCATCTCCGTCGATCTGCGCAAGCGTTGGGAAGGACAGTTCTTCCGGCGCATGGGAGCCGGCAGGGATGAAGTTGTGCAGATGTATGGTGCTGATGAGACTGCCCGTCAGCAGCAGGAGCATGCTGACAGCAAAGAGGGGCAGGGGCACACGGGGGCGCTTGTTGCGGACGCCCCGCTGATACTGTACCGCCAGCCGGAGGCCCCGCAGACTTGTCCACAGCAGCAGAAGAAAGCCCAGCAGGATCAGGCCCAGCCCCAGGGTGGAATACTCCATGGCGCAGTAGGCAACGCCGTAGTCCCGCAGCAGCGTGAACCAGTCCGGCGCGGCGCTGTGAAACAGGATCAGGATGGTGACGGGGAGACACAGCTGCGTCCAGAAAATGCTCCGCTTCTCCTTCCGGATGACGGTCTCATCCGTGTGCAGCTCCGGCGCAGACGCATCTTCTGTGCGGAAGACGAAATAGTCGTGCCGGATGGTCGCCACGTATTCCCAGCCCAGCTCGGCGTACAGCGCCTTCTGCTCCTGCTCCGGCTGAAAAAAGCCGTGGGCAAATTCCAGCCGGTAGCGGACGGTCTTCGGCTCGCCCCGCCGGAGCCTGGCAAAGCCCAGGGCGCAGTCCTGAAAATGCAGGCCCTCGGCGGCCTTCTGCGTGAGCCAGTCCTCGGTCTCGTGAAACTGGGAGACCTCGTAGGGCATGGGACGGATAACAGTCTTCATGGCGTTTCCTCCTCTGCGTCCGCGATGCAGCGGCGCAGCCGCCGCAGCTCCGTTTCATACAGCGCCCGTCCCGCCAGTGTCAGTACATAGCTGCGGCGGCGGCCTTCGGCGCTGCGCTTCTCGATCAGCGCCTCCTCCAGAAATTTCGCCAGAATAGCGTACAGCGTGCCGGGGCCGATGCGCACCGCCCCGCGGGAGCGCTCCTCCGCGAAGCGGGCGATCTCCACGCCGCAGCTCTCGCCCTGCTGCGCCAGCGCCATCAGCACATAGAACATGGCTTCGCTGGGATTCTCCAGCGGCTTTTTTGGCATGGCGGCGTTCACTCCCTTCGAAATATCGTCACTCGATATCGTTTGACGATATCGTATCATGTACTCTTCTGCCTGTCAAGAGGGGAGAGAGGGCGCGTCCGGCGGCGGAAAATCCGGGAAGCCGCCTCAAAATGGTTGACAATCGAAGAAAATCGGCTATAATAAGGGAGAAATCGGAAAAGCGACCGACGAAAGACGAGCGTCAGCGATACGGCCTGAAGAGAGCGGGGGACGGTGGAAGCCCCGCGGCACGGCGCGGCGCAGCCCCTTTCCAGCGCCCGCGGCGAGCGGGACGGTTCATCCCCGTTACCGGATGGCTAAGATGTCCCTCCTGCGAGGGATAATTAGGGTGGTACCGCGAATGTCCTTCGCCCCTATGCCGGGGCGGGGGCTTATTTTTTTATCCGAAGCAGAAAATTTTTCATATAAGGAGATCTGACTCATGGCACACAAGTATTACGGCGTCAACGAGCTGCGCGAGAAGTTCCTGACCTTTTTCGAAAGCAAGGGACATCTCCGTCTGCCCAGCTTCCCCCTGATCCCCCAGAATGATGCGTCCCTGCTGCTCATCAACGCGGGCATGGCCCCCATTAAGCCCTGGTTCAAG
>CAYPWQ010000172.1:0-2691 GCA_964414495.1 uncultured Oscillospiraceae bacterium | reverse complement strand
GATGGTGCCCTTCAGCTCCGCCTGCGCCATTTCCTCCCGAATCTGGCCCAGAGAGGTCTCCACCTCCACGCCCAGAACCTCGTTCAGATTGGAGTTGGCGTCGGCGTCCACCACAAGCACGGGGCCGTTCTTTTTCTTGCACAGATAATCAATGAGCATGCCGCAGGTGGTGGTTTTACCCACACCGCCCTTACCGGCAACAGCAATGGTATGAGGCATAATGGATACTCCTTATGGTTAGTTGACAGTTGATAGTTGACAGTTGACAGTGAAGCCGGAGTTTTCAACTTCCAGTTTTCAACCCGTCCAGTAAGCCGGATTCCCTGACGATCAGGGCCGTGTCTTCATATCGGTTCCGGGTGAACAAGTGGATGCCGTTTACACCGCAGGCCTGATATTCGTGAATCTGATGGACGGTGTATTCCATCCCGGCCTTTCGGAAGTCCGCCTTTTTCTGCTCTGCCCGGGCATCAAAGGGGTCTTTTACGAAGGGGTTGGGGTAGATCCAGTTTTTAGAGATGATCTCGCGCAGAGACTGAGGAATGGCGCTGCCGCCGTGGGAGAAGGCCGTGCTGATGGTCTCGGCTTGATCCAGAACGGGCATGACGCTCGCCTCCACAGGCAGCCGGATTCCCGCCGCCCGGATGGCGTCCAGCCAGTAACGGAACGCGTCCATATCCCAGCACAGCCGGGTGATGATATAGTCGGCGCCGCTGTCCTGCTTTTGCTTCAGAAGCGTGATCTCCGCTTCCAGAGAGCGGCTGCCCGGATGGCCCTCGGGCGCGCCTGCTACCGCGATGGTGAAAGCATCGCCGAATTCCTGACGGATGAGGGTGACCAGCTCGCCGGCGGATTGCAGCTCGCCGCCGGAACCGGCCCAGCCGGCAGGCGGATCGCCCCGCAGGGCCAGCACATGATGGATGCCGCTGTCCAGATAGGTCTGAAGCTGGGCTTTCGCGCTCTGCGCTGTATTGCCGATGCAGGTGAAGTGCGTGGCAGGCAGGCACCTGCCGTCTTTCACCACCCAGCCCAGAATCTCCAGATTCTTTCCCACATCCGCGCCGCCGGCACTGTAGGTGCAGGAGACCGCATCAGGGCGCAGAGAATACAGCTGGGGAAGGACGCTGCCGCACAGCTTCTCCATACCCGCGTCAGTCCTGGGAGGAAACACCTCGAAGGAGAGGGCGTCATGCCTGCTCAGCGCGTCTATCACAGACATACGGGTTCCTCCTGAAACATTCTGCCCATCCGGCGTGAGAATCGTATCTGCACATGGGCATACTTCCCCCATATCGATACAACGATATCGTATCACATATCCCGCCTAAATTCAACCCATATTTTGATATTATTTACAAAAAATGCGCCGTCAGAGGGATGCAGTCATTCAGTTGACACATATGACGAGAAAACGCCTGCCGCGTGATCTGCGGCAGGCGTTTTTCTGTCTTACACTTCCTTGCTCTTGGAGGCAATCTCCATGAGACACTTGGACATAAAGGCATCGGGGGTCATGGCGCCCAGATCGTCGCCCTTACGGGTGCGGACGGAAACGGTGCCGTTCTCCATATCCCGGTCGCCAACCACCAGCATATAGGGGATCTTCTGCATCTGGGCCTCCCGGATCTTGTAGCCCAGCTTTTCACTGCGGTAGTCGCCCTCGGCGTGGATGTTCACGTTGTTCAGATCCTCCACCAGCTTCTGTGCGTATTCGTGGGCCCGGTCGGTGATGGGCATGACCTTTACCTGCGTGGGCATCATCCACAGGGGCAGAGCGCCAGCGTACTTTTCAATCAGGTAGGCCAGCGTCCGCTCGTAGCAGCCCAAGCTGGTGCGGTGGATGATATAGGGGCGCTTCTTCTGGCCGTCGGCGTCGGTGTACTCCATGCCGAAGCGCTCTGCCAGCAGCATATCGATCTGGATGGTGACGATGGTGTCCTCCTTGCCGAAGACGTTCTTATACTGAATGTCCAGCTTGGGGCCGTAGAAGGCGGCCTCGTCGATGCCGATGGTGTAGTCGACGTTCAGGTCGTCGAGGATCTTGCCCATGATGGTCTGGGCCTCGTCCCACTGCTCGGGGGTGCCGATATACTTTTCCTTGTTGTTGGGATCCCACTGGGAGAAGCGGAAGGTGCAGTCCTCCAGCATGCCCACGGTGTCCAGCACATACTTGGCCAGCTCCAGGCAGCCCTTGAACTCCTCCTCCAGCTGCTCGGGGCGGAGGATCAGGTGGCCCTCGGAGATGGTGAACTGACGGACACGGATGAGGCCGTGCATCTCGCCGGAGTCCTCGTTGCGGAACAGGGTAGAGGTCTCGCCCAAGCGCATGGGCAGATCGCGGTAGGAACGGGCACGGTTGAGATAGACCTGATACTGGAACGGACAGGTCATCGGACGCAGCGCGAAGCACTCCTTCGTCTCGTCGTGCGGATCGCCGAGGACGAACATACCGTCGAGATAGTGATCCCAGTGACCGGAAATTTTATACAGCTCACGCTTTGCCATGAGCGGCGTCTTGGTGAGCAGATAGCCGCGCTTCTGCTCCTCGTCCTCGACCCAGCGCTGGAGCAGCTGAATGACGCGCGCGCCCTTCGGCAGCAAAATGGGCAGACCCTGACCGATCACATCCACGGTGGTGAAGTATTCCAATTCTCTGCCGATCTTGTTATGATCTCTCTTGCGCGCTTCCTC
>CAYPWQ010000171.1:0-2723 GCA_964414495.1 uncultured Oscillospiraceae bacterium | reverse complement strand
TTTTGTGACCCTCCTTGTGGATTTCTGTTCTGCCGCGGCAGCTCCCCTGCGCGGCTGATCTGACTGATTCCAATGCGGCGCTTTACTGCTGGCGGTTGTAGATGGCGCTCACGTCCTGCTTTCTGCCGCCGATAAAGGCCACGGCTGCAATGGCAGTCAGCATCATGAACGCCGTCAGCACCGCCCGCACCGGCAGCAGCACCGTCAGCGCACCGGCGGCCAGCTGGCCAAGCAGACTGCCCACGGTGCTCAGCATGTTGAACGCGCCGTTGAAGCGGCCCTTCTTCTCATCCGGCACATAGCTCTGCGTGGCAGAGATGCGGATGGTATAGCTGGTCACGCTCAGTATGCCGGAGCAGAGATAAAGCCCGATCATCACCTTCACCGGCAGATAGAGATAGAAGCCCTCGATCATGGAGATCGTGATATACACCGTCAGCGCGATGGCGTATTTCCAGTGCGTGGGCAGCTGCCTGCGATAGTGGAACGCGCCGCCGATGCCGCGGCCCACCACCGACATGCCCCACACCATAGTATAAATGTATTCGCCGTTGTCGAAAGCGCCCTTGAAATAGGGCAGCGTGATGACGCTGGAGGCACCCATGGAGATGGAATTCACCGCGAAATAGCAGGCGATGGCCAGCAGACCCTTCTCGCTCCAGAGATAGAGGAAGCCCTCGCGGATGTCCCGCAGCAGCTGCGCCGCGGAGTTCTTCCCCTCCGTCAGCGTGCTGCGCTGCTTTTCGATGTAATGCTCCTCTGCCCGGATCTGCGTCTCCGCCGTGGCGGCCACGAAAAAGCACAGGGCGTTGATGGCCAGCAGCGGCGCGATGCCCACGCTGTTATAGAGCCAGGTGGCCACCGGGATCATCACCGCCGCCAGCGTCTCCAGCACGCTGGCGATGGAATAGGCCTTGGAATAGTTGCCCTCAGAGATGAGCATGGGATAAAAGCTCTCGTAGGCCACCATATAAACGCTGTTGATGGCGCCGATGATGAAGCACCATACCGCCAGCACGGGGAAGCTGAACCAGCCCCGGTGCAGCACGAAGGCCGCGCCCGCATAAATGACGGCGGAGAGGAAGTCCAGCGTGTAGATGGTCTTTTTCCGCGAGAAGCGGTCCAAAATCGCGCCGGAAAGAATGGGCGCGATGATCTGGGGCGCCGTGAACATGGCGATATAGATGGCGTACAGCAGCGAGGACTCCGTATAGTCCAGCACCAGCAGGCTCAGCGCAAAGCCGGACATGCTGTTGCCCGCCATGGACACCACGCTGCCGAGGGTGATGATGGTAAAGTCCCGCGTCCACAGCGGGGCTCTGCGAATGCTTTCCGTGTTCTGCATAGGACGATCCCTCCCGAACGCGCCCGCATCCGGCGTTCGCGCTCCTTTCTTGACAGTATCCTGATGATTATAGCCCAAATCCCGCCGCTTGGCAAGGGCGATTTCCCTCCGGCCCCACCCCGCCGCTTGCAGGGCACGTCCGCCTGTGTTATACTGCTAAAAAACAGGCCGCTCACGCGGCCAAAGGAGGAACTCTCACATGGAAACGATCCGGACGCAGCTGCTGGACTTCATCGCTGCCAGCCCCAGCTGCTATCATGTCACCGCCAACGCCGCCGCCCGTCTCACTGCCGCGGGCTATACGGAGCTCTCCGAGCAGGCGTGCTGGAGCCTTGTCCCCGGCGGAAAATATTTCATCACCCGCAACAGCTCCAGCCTCATCGCCTTCCGCATCCCCCACGCCCTCACCGGCGGCTTCATGATGGCCGCCGCCCACAGCGACTCTCCCACCTTCAAGCTCAAGGAGCATGCCGAGCTGCGGGACAACGGCTATGTCCGTCTCAGCACGGAGAAATACGGCGGGATGCTCATGTCCACCTGGTTCGACCGGCCCCTCTCCGTGGCGGGCCGCCTGTTCGTGCGGGAAAATGGCCGGATCACCGAAAAGCTGGTGAACATCGACCGTGACCTGCTGGTGATCCCCAGCGTGGCCATTCACATGAACCGCAGCGCCAACGACGACATGAAATTTCTCGCCAACATCGACACCATCCCCCTCTTCAGCGGCGAGGACCCGGAGGCCGCCCTCCTCTCCCTCGCGGCAGAGTCCGCCGGTGTGGCGGCGGACGATGTTCTGGGTCAGGATCTCTTCCTCTACTGCCGCGGCCGCGGCACGGCCGTGGGTGCCCACGGCGAGTTCCTGCTCTCGCCGAAGCTGGACGATCTGGCCTGCGCCTGGGGCTGCCTTCAGGGCTTCCTGACGGCGGAGGAGAGCGGCGCGCTCCCCGTCTGCTGCATCTTCGACAATGAGGAGGTGGGCTCCGCCACCCGGCAGGGTGCGGCCTCCACCCTGCTGCGCGACACCCTGCGCCGCATCACCCTCGCCCTCGGTCTGACGGAGGAGCAGTTCCAGACCATGCTGTCCCGCAGCTTCCTCGTCTCCGCCGACAATGCCCACGCCATCCATCCCAACCATCCCGAATATGCCGACCGGGGCAACACGCCCCGCATGAACGGCGGCATCGTCGTCAAGTTCAACGCCAACCAGCGCTATGCGACGGATGGCCGCTCCGCCGCCATCTTCCGCAGCATCTGCCAGGATGCGGGCGTCCCCACGCAGGTGGCCTCCAACCGCTCCGACCTGCCCGGCGGCTCCACCCTCGGCAGCATTGCGGGCACGCTGGCCCCGGTCAGCACCGTGGACATCGGCCTCGCGCAG
>CAYPWQ010000170.1:0-2750 GCA_964414495.1 uncultured Oscillospiraceae bacterium | reverse complement strand
TTACTATTACTATGGCGGCGGAGTGGATATCACCTATCTGCTCTTTCTGCTGCCCGCCCTGCTGCTGAGCCTCTGGGCCGAGGCCCGGGTCAGCGGCAGCTATCGGAAATATGGCGCGGTGCGCAACGCCCGGGGCATGACCGGGGCGGAGGCGGCCATGGCCGTGCTGCGCTATCACGGCGTCACCGGTGTGGGCGTGGCCCTGACCCGGGGAACGCTGACGGATCATTATGATCCCCGCAGCAACACCATCTATCTTTCGGAGGGGGTCTATGCCTCGCCCTCCATCGCGGCGGTGGGCATCGCCGCACATGAGGCGGGCCATGCCGTACAGTATGCAGAGGGGTATGGCCCCATCCGCCTGCGCAGCGCCATTCTGCCGGTGTGCAGCTTCGGCTCCCGCTTTTCCTTTGTGGCGCTGATGCTGGGCCTTGTGCTCTACAGTCAGAGCCTGCTGCTGCTCGGCATCGTGCTGTTTTCTCTGGCGGCGCTGTTCCAGCTCATCACCCTGCCTGTGGAGTTCAATGCCTCCCGCCGCGCCGTCGCGACCATCGAGGATGGCGGCTTTCTCACGGAGGAGGAGAGCCGCGGCGCCAAGCGGGTCCTCAGCGCTGCGGCGCTGACCTATGTCGCCGCGCTGCTCACGAGCATCGCCCAGCTGCTGCGGTATCTGCTGATCTTCTTCGCCCGCGGGGGCGGAAGGAGGGACCGCCGATGAGCCGTGGCCCCAGAGATACCGCGCTGACCGTCCTTACCGCCTGCCGTGATCTCGGCGCGTGGTCGGACGGCAGTCTGAAAAAGGCTATCGCCCGTGACGGGCTGGACAGCCGCGACGCTGCCTTTGCAAGCCGCCTCTGCTATGGCGTGCTGCAGAACCGGGCGCTGCTGGATCAGCGTCTGGGCCTGTTCTGCACCCAGCGGATCAACCATCTGGAGCCCGCAGTGCGGGAGGTGCTGCGCCTTGGCGCGTATCAGCTGCTGATGATGGATCGTGTGCCGGTCAGTGCCGCCGTGAACGAGAGCGTGGAGCAGATCCGCCGCGCGGGGAAGCCCCAGGCGGCGGGCCTTGTGAACGCCGTGCTGCGAAAGCTGGCGGCGAACCGCGAAGCCCTCCCGCCGGTGACGGGCCGCACCCCGGCCGAGCGCCTTTCGATCCTGTACAGTCATCCCCACTGGCTGACGCTGCGCCTCGTCTCCCTGCTGGGAGAAGAGGAGGCCGAGCGTTTCCTTTCGGAAAACAACACCCCTGCGCCCATGACGGCGCAGTGCAATCCCCTGAAGACGGGAGAGGAGGCATGCCTTGCAGAGCTGCGACGCAGCGGCGTCACGGCGCAGCCCCATCCCTGGATGCAGGGCTGCTATGAGCTCAGCGGCAGCGGTGATCTGGAGAAGCTCCCCGCCTTCCGGGAGGGGCGCATCACCATTCAGGATCCGGCGGCCCGCCTGGTGAGCAGGGCCGCGGGCCTGCGCGGCGGCGAGTTTGTCATCGATGTCTGCTCCGCCCCCGGCGGCAAGTCCTTTGCTGCCGCCATGGAGATGGGCGATCATGGCCGCATCCTCTCCTGCGACGTACACGAGCATAAGCTGAAGCGCATCGCGGAGGGCGCGGAGCGTCTTGGCATCTCCGTCATCGAGACCGCCCTTGCCGACGGCAGAACGCCCCGGCCGGAGCTCTTCGGCGCGGCGGATGCCGTGATCGTGGACGTGCCGTGCAGCGGTCTCGGCATTATCCGGAAAAAACCGGACATCCGCTATAAGGATCCGGCGGCGCTGAAAAATCTCCCCACTGTGCAGGCGGCGATCCTGGAGAACGCCAGCCGCTATGTAAAGCGCGGCGGCACGCTGCTGTACTCCACCTGCACCATCCTGCCGGAAGAGAATGAGAACGTGACGGAGGCATTCCTGCGGGCGCATCCGGAGTTCCGGCGCGAGGCGTTTTCGCTGCCCTTCGGCGGCGAAGCGGCAGAGATCACCCTCTGGCCCCAGCGCCACCGCTGCGACGGCTTTTACATCTGCAAAATGAGGAAGAACGAGTTATGAGCGAAGGTATGATCGACATCAGATCGCTGACGCTGGAGGAGATCACGGCCCTGCTGAAGGACATGGGTGAGCCCGCCTTCCGCGGGAAGCAGGTCTTTGTCTGGCTGCACAGGGGCGTGACGAGCTTTGAGGAGATGACCAACCTCTCCAAGCCCCTCCGCACGAAGCTGGCCCAGCGCTGCCATATCACTGTGCCCCGCGTGGCCCGCAAGCAGGTCTCGCAGCTGGACGGTACCATCAAATATCTCTGGGAGCTGGAGGACGGCAACTGCATCGAGACTGTCCTCATGCAGTATCACCACGGCAACACCGTCTGCATCTCCTCGCAGGTGGGCTGCCGCATGGGCTGCAAATTCTGCGCTTCCACCATTGCGGGCAAGGTGCGTGATCTTCAGCCCTCGGAAATTCTGAATCAGGTGCTGTTCACGCAGCTGGATTCCGGCCTGCCCATTTCCAACATCGTGCTCATGGGTATCGGCGAGCCGCTGGACAACTATGACAATGTGCGCCGCTTCCTGACGCTGGTGAACCACCCGGACGGGCTGAACATCGGTATGCGGCACATTTCGCTCTCCACCTGCGGCGTGGTGCCGGGGATCCGGCGTCTTGCAGAGGAGGACTTACAGCTCACGCTCTCCATCGCCCTCCACGCGCCGGATCAGGAGACGCGGCTCACCATCATGCCAGTGACGAATGCCGATGACGTGGAC
>CAYPWQ010000169.1:0-2760 GCA_964414495.1 uncultured Oscillospiraceae bacterium | reverse complement strand
GCTTTTTCACATGGATGATGAGCGCTGCGGCATACCGCACGGTCCCGGACAGAAAAAGACGACGCACAGGGCAGGGGGAAGCTACCGCTGTGCGCCGTTGATCGTCGTTTATTCCTTGCCGTCCAGAACGGTGACAAGGTCGAGGTACTCGCGGAAGGGGGTCTCATTCGCGTGGGCGAAGGAGGCGGTCTGACTGAAGGCCTCCACCTGCTTGTGGGACTGCTGCACGGGCTGGAGCGTTCCTGCGCCGGCGATGCAGCCGCCGGGACAGGCCATGCCCTCCAGCAGATAGCCGTCGTACTTGCCGCAGCGGGCGAGGAGCAGCAGCTTCAGACATTCGTTCAGGCCGTTGGCCCGGGCGATCTTCACCTCCCGCGTGGGATCCAGCTGCCGGATCATGTTGGCCACGGCGTCGGCCACGCCGCCGGAGACTGCGAAGCGGCGGGCATCGGTGCTGGCGCGGTTGATCTCGATCTCCTCCTCAGCAGGGATGTCGTGGGGGTCAATGCCCTTGGCATCGAACATGCCCAGGACCTCCTCAAAGGTCAGCACGAAGTCCACATCGCTGCGGACGGTGCGGCGGTGAGCCTCCAGCTTCTTGGAGTCGCAGGGGCCGATGAACACCACCTTGCAGCCGGGGTGCTTCCGCTTCACCATGCGGGCGGTCAGCACCATGGGCGTCAGGGCGAGGGAGATGTTGTGGGACATTTCGGGAGAGAACTTTTTCACAAGATCGCTCCAGGAGGGGCAGCAGGAGGTGACCATGAAGCGCTGCTTGCTGGGCACGCACTCCAGGAATTCCATAGCCTCCTGCAAAATGCAGAGATCCGCGCCGATGGCGGCCTCGTATACGACGTCAAAGCCCAGCTGGTGCAGCGCGGCGCAGAGCTTGCCGGGGGTCACGTCCGCGCCGAACTGGCCCACGAAAGCCGGGGCCAGCACCACATAAATGGGCACCTGGCTCTTGATGGCGGTGATGGTCTGGAAGATCTGGCTCTTGTCCGCAATGGCACCGAAGGGGCAGTTCACCAGGCACTGACCGCAGGAGGTACACTTGCGGTAGTCGATCTCCGCGCGGCCCAGCAGGTCGGAGCCGATGCAGTTGATGCCGCAGGCCTTGCGGCAGGGGCGCTCCTGATGGATGATGGCGTTGAACTGGCAGGCCTTCATGCAGAGACCGCAGTGGACGCAGCGGGCAGGGTCGATGTGAGCCTTGCCGTCCTTGCGGAACACGGCGTGCTTGGGGCAGACCTCCATGCAGGGGTGCTCCAGACAGCCCTGGCAGGAGGAGGTCACCACCATCTGGTCATCCGGGCATTTGTTGCAGGCGAACTTGATGATGTTCACAAGGGGCTTTTCATAGTAGTGCTCGAACACGTCGCCGTTGTCCATACCGTCGGACATGGGGACGTATTCCGAGGCGCTGCGCAGGGGCAGGCCCATGGCAAGGCGCAGCTGTTCGCTGACCACGGCGCGCTCCAGCAGCACGTTGTCGCGATAGGTCTCCACCTCGCCGGGGATGATCTTGTAGGGGAGCTGTTCCAGCTTTCGCTCGTAGTTGCCGCCCTCAAAGGCCATTCGTGCCACCTCGGTGAAAACCTCGTGGCGAAGATGCATTTTTCCGCTTTCGAGACCGCGCATGAGCGTGCCCTCCGTATCATCCGTATTTTTGATCGAGAAATCAATAAATTGTACTTCTCGATTCTCAATTATATATAAGATTGACAAAAATTCAACAGGTCAATATCAACAAGCTTTCTTTCGGAAAATGTGTTATTTTTAACAAAAAAGCCGGACGCTGCGAGGCGGCAGGCGGGCAGCTCTCCGCCGGGAGAAAAAAGCGCCCCGGACAGATATTGTCTGGGGCGGCTTTCTGCTCAGATGAGAGGGACGGCGCTATGCCTTTGCGCTTTCCGCGCCGCGGCTGCCATAAGCGTTCACGAGATACACGCCGCAGCACACCAGCGCCAGCGCCAGCAGGGTGGCGGGCTGCTTTGCCTGCTCCGTCTCGCCCAGCAGCAGGGCGGAAAAAAACACGCCGAAGAGGGGATTGGCGCTGTTGAACACTGTGATGCGGGAGACGGTGTTATACTTCAGCAGCACGCTCCACATGCCATAGGAGAAGGCGGAGACGAAGGCGAGGTACACGAGGATGGGCAGTGCCCGGGGTGCCAGCAGGTCGATCCGTCCGCCCATGGCAAAGCCCGCCGCCATCAGCGCCAGACCGCCGCAGGTGAACTGCCAGCCGGAGAGGGTCAGGGGATCGTCTTCCTGGGAAAAGCGCTTGATGTAATTGGTGGAGAGCACGTTGGAGATCAGCGAGCCGAAGATCATCCCCTCGCCCGCGAGAGAAAAGCGGATGCCCTGCGAGAGTCCCGCAAGATTCATCAGGATCACTGCCGCCACGCCCAGCAGACAGCCGGCGATCTTATAGCGGTTCAGCCGCTCCGTGCGGAAGACAAGGGCTGCGGTGAGAATGGTGATGAAGGCGCTGCAGCCGGAGATGATGGCGGTGTTGGTGCCGCTGGTGTGGGCCACGCCGATGTAAAAGCAGACGTACTGCCCGAAGGTCTGGGTCAGGGCCAGAATGGAGACGCGCTTCGCCGCGCCGTCCCGCCGGGGCAGAGGGGGGCGGCGGCGAAGCAGTCCCAGCGCGATGAGCGTCATGAGTCCCGCAAGGGTGAAGCGGCAGCCCGCGAACAGCAGCTGACTGGCCGAGTCCTGCCCATCCACGGACAGGGCGGCATAGCCCAGCTTGAT
>CAYPWQ010000168.1:0-2810 GCA_964414495.1 uncultured Oscillospiraceae bacterium | reverse complement strand
CCCATCGACCGCATCGGCAGCAAGGGCAACGACATCACCCGCTTCCAGCTGACGGATTATATCGACGACGTGCGCGAGACCGTGCTGAATCACCGCTTCCACAACTATCCCATTCTGGACGAGCGGGGCCATGTGGCGGGCATGCTCTCCCGCTATCACCTGCTGCGTCCGCGGCGCAAGCGCGTGGTGCTGATGGATCACAACGAGCGGGCCCAGTCCGTGGACGGTCTGGATCAGGCGCAGATCCTGGGCATCATCGACCATCACCGTCTGGCGGACATCCAGACCGGTGCGCCCATCTTCTTCCGCAACGAGATCGTGGGCAGCAGCACCACCATCGTTGCAGAGATGTATCAGGAAAAGGGGCTCATGCCCTCGCCCAAGCTGGCGGGCCTCATGTGCGCCGCCATCCTCTCCGACACGGTCATGTTCAAGTCCCCCACCTGCACCGACCGCGACCGCCGCATCGCCGAGCGTCTTGCCCGCATCGGCAATCTGGATCTCATCGCTCTGGGCAAGCTGATCTTCTCCTCGTCCTTCTCCCCCGACCGCTCCGCCCACAGCATGCTGATGACGGATTTCAAGGAGTTCCACATCGCAGGACACAATCTGGGCGTGGGTCAGATCACCACCATGGATTCCGACGCGCTGCTCGCGCGCAAGGAGGAGTTTCTGGAGGCGCTGCAGCGCATGGCGCTGGAGAAGGATTACGACCTCTCCATCCTCATGCTGACAGACGTGCTGAAGGAGGGCACGGAGCTGATCTATCTCGGCAACACCGACACCATCCGGCAGGCCTTCAACGTGGAGCCCAGCGACAACAGCGTGTTCCTGCCGGGGATCATGTCCCGCAAGAAGCAGGTCATCCCCATGCTCTCCGCCCTGTGGGGCTAAAGGCAGGGGCGGGCGAGAAAGGAGTCTGCCATGAAGACCAGAAAAAAACTGCGGATCACCAGCTTTGTCATGCTGGCAGCCGCCATTGTGTTCGTGTTCTTTGCGCTCTCCTGCCCCACGCTGGGGCGGACGGTCCGGATCGGGCCATTTGCGTTCGGCGCAGAGCAGTGGCGCGTGTGCTACCGCTTTTATGTGATCGTCATGACACAGCTCTTTGTCCTCTCGTTCCTTGTGAAGGAACAGAAATAAAACAGAAACCAGGCGCTTCTCCCAGGTGGGAGGAGCGCCTGGTCTTTTCTTCATCGTCCGCGGACAGCGGACAAAAAAGCGAGCCGAAGGGTCTCCCCTTCGGCTCGCTGCGTTTTCGATTCAATCCTTCCGCTGGAGCTTTTTCTTGCGGCCCTTGTCGTCCACCACATAGGTGTTGTCCAGCTGCGCAGTGAGATTCCCCACCACAGAGGCAACATACTCCCGCCGGAGATAGTCCCGCTCTGCGGTCTCCGCCTCGGTCAGACCGATGGTCTTGGCCTTGTGCGCCAGCTCGTTGATGCGGTCGATCTTCTTCTGATCCATGTCCCTTACTCCTCCCGTTCAAAGATGAGATCCCAGCTCTCGATAAAGCCGCCTGCCCGCTGCGCCAGCGGGATGCAGCCCGCATAGCGCCAGCCCTCCTTCGCACGGCGGAGGATGAGCTCACGATGCCCCTCGGTGGCCAGACCCACACCGCCGAAGAGACTGTATCCCTCGGCCTCGGCGCGGATCGTCTCAAATTCATAGATAAGCATGACACCTTCCCCCTTCGTTCAGAGATAGCGCTTCAGCAGCAGACCGGTGCGGCCCTTTTTCGACAGGCCGCCCACCTCCGCCACCTCGAATTTGCCGAGACCACGGCAGCTGATGACGTCGCCCTCGGCCACTGTCCTGTCCGCCTTCTGGCAGACGCGCCAGTTGAGCTCCACCCTGCCCGCCGCGATAAGCTCCGCCGCGCGGCCGCGGCTGACGCCGAAGCCCCCGGCGCACACACTGTCCAGCCGCAGGCTCATGACCGTGTCGCGGATGTCCTTCACCTTTTTCTCCGGCGGGCACAGCTCGTGGAGCGGCAGAGGCGAGACGGACAGCTTTGTCCGTCCGGCGGAGACATACTCCCGCAGCAGGAACTCCTCTACCGAGGTATCTGCCAGGATCACGGCGCGGCCGGTCTCCACCAGAATGTCGCCCAGCTTTTCCCGCACCAGGCCAAGGCCCATGAGACTGCCGAGAAAATCCCGGTGGGAGAGCTTGTCCCCCTCGTAAAACCGGCAGCAGACCGCGGCGATGGCCGCCTGCGCCGGCAGCTCCTCCACCGCCATCCACTCCGGGGCAAAGAGCAGCTTCTGCCGCTCTGCGCCGTCGTAGCCGCCGAAAAAGCAGAAACCGTCGCGAATGCCTGCGGCGCTGAGCAGAGCCCGCGCCGCCGCCTGCTCCTGCGGGCTGAGAAAGCCCGTCTCCGTGGGGAGATTGCGGCGCTGGGCCTGCTCGTATTTATCCAGCACGCGGGCGAGGATCACCCGCTCCTCCGGGCTCTGCGCCGCCCGGTCCAGCAGCCTGCCCTTATCCATGGAGCTCGGTCTGCGTGCGGTAAAGCTCGCTGTATGCGCCGCCAAGAGCCATCAGCTCCTCGTGGCTGCCGGTCTCTGTGATGCGGCCCTCCTGCACCACCACGATGCGGTCGGCCTTGCGGATGGTGGAGAGACGGTGGGCGATGATGAGGGTGGTGCGGCCCACGGCCAGCTCGTCAAAGGCGCTCTGGATATGCGCCTCCGTCACGCTGTCCAGCGCGGAGGTGGCCTCGTCCAGGATCAGGATGGGCGGATTCTTCAGGAAAATGCGGGCGAGGAATGTAGAACTGCACACGGTAAACATTGTTGCACTTATCT
>CAYPWQ010000167.1:0-2813 GCA_964414495.1 uncultured Oscillospiraceae bacterium | reverse complement strand
GATCTCCGTCACGTATCGTTTCGTGCCGTCCTGCGCGTCATATGTCCGCGTCTGCAAACTGCCCTCCACGCACACCTTGCGGCCCTTCGTCAGGTATTTCGCGCATGTCTCCGCCAGCCCCCGCCAGCATATCACCGGCAGAAAGTCCGCCTGCCGCACCCCGCTGCTATCCGTGTACCTGCGCTGCACCGCCAGGCGAAATGCGCACTTTGCCACCTCGCCCACCTGCGTGTACTCTGGATCGTTCGCCAGATTCCCGATCAGTATCACCTTATTCATCCGCTATCCTCCATCCCCGGATATTTGTTTTCCATGATGCACCTGTATATCTCGCATCTCTTATACTGGTCGCAGCAGAATATCTTCAGCTGCTTGCGCTTGTCTACCTTCAACCCAAACTGCAGCCGTATGTTCGCCCCGTCAAACGGCCCCTCGCAGTCCACAAACATCCCGCCCGCCACCCGATAGAACGGGCACACCACCTGCGCGCTCCCGCTATCCTTCCCCACCTGCTCCCCCTCCTTTCAGGGGCTCCGCCCCTATAACCCCGCTCAAGGGTGTGACACCCTTGAGAATCCTCACATAAACCGTGCTATACGCACGGTTTTAATCCTATCAAATGGCCCCCTTGTGTTTTATCGGCTCCGACCTGCGCTCCGCTTTTCTACTTCTCTCCCAGCCGATCCCGCATCCGCTTTTCCTTCAGATCGGCCATCTTCCACAGGCACATTTCTTCCGTCGGCTGCATCAGCTTCAATGCCGTGCTCCACATCACGTTTACGTCGGCCAATTCTTCAATCAGGTTTGCCCGCGCCACAGTCTCATCCTCCGGGCTTCGTCCGCAGCGGATGCGCACAAGCTTCAGCGCCGCCTGCGCCAGCTCCGAGCATTCCTCGGCCAGTTCCACAAGAATTGCATTATCATCCTTTGCGATGATCTCAGCCATTTTCTCCATCCTCTGCCTCCTCCGGCATTATCTCAAAATCGCGCAAGCGGAGAATCAGTGCCAGTGGGAAAATCAGGGAATTCCTCCACAATCGCATCACTTTCCGCCATATCCTGCAAACGCCCCACCCGAACGTCCTTGACCTTGAGAAATATTTGGGCAGCTTCCTTTGGCATGTAGATAGCTGGTTTCCATGCACCACGCCATCCTTTCGGCCTTTGCTCTGGATCGGCCTTGTAGTAATACTTCCCACCGATACGCAAATGTCCTCCGGTGGATACGGGGATGTTGTCCCACGCTTCCCGCACCCACAAAACATCGCCCACAGCGTAAGGAGCTTTAACGCTTTCGATTGCGTCATACATTCCATTTTCATCTGACCAGCCGTAGAAAAAGTCCCATTGTGCAAGGCTTTCGTAGGCATCTTCTGAAGGTTCGGCGCGATATACATTCAAACCCTCTATACCCTTGACGATCCGCCGTGTCTGCGTTTTTGTCCCTGTGAGGATTGCCCGAACCATCTCCGTGTTGAATATGATCGGTTTAATCGCCATTGTCTCTATCCTCCCACATCTCATGCTCTCCTTCCCCACATTCTGCCTCAAGGTTGATCCGGCATGCCCCGCCGCCCAGGTCATTCTTGCAGCCGGTGCAGCTGTCGGCTTTGGTCTGCCCGTCGGGTGTGCCATCCCCGGTCGCATCCTCCGCGCCAAGCACCATGCCTGCAAAAGCCGCGCCCACAACCACCAGCACCGCCGCGCCGAAGCCGTACAGGCAGCCCGCCGCGATAATCGTGCCCCAGTAGAGCAGCAGGCCGATGAGCTTAACCGCCATTATCAGCTTCATATCTCGCGTCCATCTCCTTTTTCAGCGCTACGACCTCCCGCCGCAGACCGCTCACGTCAAAGTCATTTGCATGTAGTGACAGTGCGCAGGCGGTCAGCATTCCTAAAATCTGCCTCGGCGTGCCGGTCACAATCGCTCCATCGTCGTTGTATTTCACCCCCGGCTTGCTGCGCGGGCTTACATTCCAATTTACCTGCATGCCCTCACCCCTCCAGCGCCCGCCAGTCGATCAGCTCTTTAAAGTGCAGCAACCGCTCGTTCTTCCAACCCTCCACCATTGCCGTAGCATCCCGCCGCACCTTGGCGCTCATCTCCCAGCCGCTCTCTGAAAGCTTTTCCAGAGACTCTATCGCATCGTTGAGCAGCTTCAGCGCACCACGGTCGGGCTTGACCTCTTCAATCTCCACTGCTAATGGTGTCTGTGTTTTCTTCCGTACCCATTCTCTGCTGTCCCAGCCAGCACTGGGGCGCGCCGGTTCCTCTGCCGGTTCTGCCACAGGCTCCCCGGTCGGCTCCCCGGTCGGCACGGTTCCCGGCTCTGCCGATACGGTCTCCGGCTCTTCTGCCACAGTTTCCACCGGTACGTCTGCCGCACGATCCGCATCAAACAAGATGCTTAAAATCTCTTCCTTCGCAGCTTCGTCCTTTGCAGCCGCGCTGTATTTTTCCGGCTTGTTCATTCCATCTTCCTCCTTTAGTACTCCCAGCCGCGCCATCACATTGCCGTAGCGCTCATCGTACATCCTGAGCACAGCTTCGGCGCTCCCCCCCAGCTTGCTCAACTGATAGTAAAACGCCGCCTTGCTCACGCACGCCGCTTTTGCCGCCTGCTCAACCGTAAGCTCCATGCCGAAGGCCTGGTATATCTTCCTTGCAGCCATTTTAGCCCTCCTTAATTATCTCTATCATCTGCATAAGTGTCGCGCCCTGCCGCTCTGCTTTGGCCATGCCGCCCCTCGGAAGCGCGCTCAATCTGGCATAGCGCCGCGGTTTCCTTAATCAGCGCCGCATCCTGACACAT
>CAYPWQ010000166.1:0-2814 GCA_964414495.1 uncultured Oscillospiraceae bacterium | reverse complement strand
CCAGCATGGAGGGCTGCGAGGTCCATTCCATGAGCATGGAGTTCTTTGCGTGGCCCTGGGCCGAGGGCTTCTTCGGCGCGGACACCCGCAAGTTCCGTTACAGTCATCTGGCGGGGGCGCTGACCTTCATCCCCTATGGCACCATGGTGGATCACTTCCAGCATCTGGTGTATGAAAAGCCGGAGATGACCCCTGCCGAGCGCAACGCCGCGTGGAAGGAGCTCACCGGTATCTACATGCCCTGGGTGAAGCTGGACGAGGAGATCCCCTTCTATGGCGACGGCCGCCGCTGGCAGCGTCAGAGCCATATCTACAAGAGCCCCTTCTATTATATTGATTACTGTCTGGCGCAGACCGTGTCGCTGGAATTCTGGGCCATGCTCCAGAAAGATCCGAAGGATGCCTGGGAGCACTACATGGCCTATACCGTGCAGGGCGGCAGCCGCACCTTCACGGAGCTGCTGAAGAACGCGGGGCTGGATTCTCCCTTTGAGGAGAGCTGCCTCAGCGGCGTCTGCGCGGCGGCGGAGCAGTGGCTGGATAACTACGATCTGAACGGCATCGAATGAAAAAGGATCATCTGAAGGATTTTATCCCGGATCAGAACGGCAGCTACATCTATCAGGGGGAACGCTACCGCTTTGACGGGGGCAGCGCCGCACTGACGGCGCTGCGGCGGCGGCTCTGGCTGGCGGGCATCCTGTCGGCGGCAGCGGTGCTGGCGGGCGGGTGCATCCCCGCCCCCGGCATGGGAAACTGCGCCTATCTGCTGCTGCCCTATGCGGCGGAGATGGGGACGGTGGGCAGCGTCATCTGGGCGCTGGCGCGGCTGCAGGCAGGAGAGTACCCCCTGCGGGGCTATATCTATCAGGCCACCATCCTGGCGCTGCCGGGACGCTGCATGGCGGCCGCTGCCGCGGCGGCTGTGGGCGCGGCGGGGGAGCTGCTGTATCTGGCGCTGCACGGCAGCGGCGGACATCCGGCGGCAGCCGTGCTGTACCTGCTGCTGAAGGCGGCATCCGCAGCGGCGATGCTGTGGCTGCGGCGCAGCGTGAGCGCGGGCGCGTGGCATCTGGACGGCGCAGAGGGCTGATCTGACTGTCCATAGCGTACAAACATCCGCGGCAAGAAACGATCCGCAAGGGCGCACATACAGAAATGAAAGTGATTTTTTCGCCACGTTCTGGCAGATTGTCAATGATTTTCTGTCGAAAAAGGACTATACAACAGCACTTTACCGTGCTATAATCAAATTGATACTGTCCAACCGGAAGTGGGGCTGATCCCACCGGCGGTCGGGCCCCCAAAAGGGAGATCTCCCTTTTTCTGCGCGCTCTGCGCGCAGAAGGAACACTGGCATCCACGGGCGCGAGCCTGTTGAAGCAAATATTAAAAAAGGAGTTAGATCTATGAAAAAAGCACTTGCCCTGATCCTGTCTCTTGTCATGGCACTGTCGCTGGTCGCCTGCGGCGGCGGTAACGGTGACGGCGGCGAGGCAGAGACCAAGACGCTTGTCGTCGGTACCCAGAACTTCGACGGCAAGTTCTCTCCCTTCTTCTACACCAACGATTATGAAAACCAGGTCATGGCCATGGTTTTCGACGCCCTGCTCGGCACCGACCGTGAAGGCGCTGTCGTTCTGAAGGGTATTGAAGGCGAGGTCCGCCCCTACAACGGCACTGACTACACCTACACCGGCATTGCCGACTGCGAGGTCGTGGAGAACGCCGACGGCAGCGTGGACTACAACATCACCATGAAGGAGGGCGTCAAGTTCTCCGATGGTGAGGAAATGACCATCGATGACGTCATCTTCTCTTACTACGTCCTGCTGGACCCCACCTATGACGGTGTGTCCACTCTGTACTCCCTGCCCATCAAGGGTCTGGAAGAGTTCCGCAGCGGCATGGATTCCCGCGGCAACGTGATCTTCGCTGCCGGTCAGGATGGCTATGTTGCCAACGACCTCTACACCGAGGAGCAGTACAACGCTTTCTGGGATTACTACAACAATGAAGCTGGTCCCGCTCTCGCTCAGGAGATCATTGACTACTGCATCGCCAACGGCTATGGCACGGCTGACGATTCCGTCGCCACCATCGCTCCCAACTGGGGCTATGAGCTGGCTGAGGACGCCACTGTTGCCGACTTCTGGCAGGCCATCCTCGACAACTTCGGCGGCGACCCCGAGGCTGCTGCTGAGGTCGAGTCTGCCGGCTCCACTCTGACCGGCCTGACCAACGCCGCTCTGGGCGCTGAGTACCAGGCAGGCGTGCAGACCGGTGAGTCCGCTGCCAACGTCTCCGGTATCGTCAAGACCGGCGACTACAGCATGACCGTGACCCTGACCGAGATCTCCGCCAACGCCATCTATCAGATCCCCGTCACCGTGTGCCCCCTGCACTACTATGGCGAGACTGACAAGTATGACTACGACAACAACATGTTCGGCTTCGACAAGGGCGACCTGTCCCACGTCAAGTCCGTCACCTCCACCCCCATCGGCTCCGGCCCCTACACCTTCGAGAGCTATGAGAACGGCGCTGTGACCCTGCAGAAGAACGCCGGCTACTGGAAGGGCGAGCCCAAGATCGACACCATCATCTGGCGCGAGATGCAGGACGCTGATAAGATCCCCGGCGTCGCTTCCGGCACCATCGATGTGACCGATCCTTCCTACTCCGCTGAGAACGCTGAGCAGATCAAGTCCAACAACTCCAACGGCGAGATCGCCGGCGATGTCATCACCACCAACCTCGTGGCCAACCTGGGCTACGGCTATGTGGGCTTTAACGCCAACCGCGTGAAGGTCG
>CAYPWQ010000165.1:0-2827 GCA_964414495.1 uncultured Oscillospiraceae bacterium | reverse complement strand
GCCCTGCCCATGAAGATCCGGACGCGCCGCCTCTCCTATGACGAGGTCATGTCCCTTCCCCGGCCGGCACGCCGCCGGCCCACGCGCCCCAACCTCTTCTTCCGCACTCTGCTGCGTGCCGCCTCCGCCTTTGAGCTGCATGCCGTCCGCTTTTCCTATACCGCGCACCGCATGGAGCTGGTGGCGGGGCAGCCCTGCCTTGTGCTGATGAACCATTCGAGCTTTATCGATCTGGAAATCGCGCAGCGGGTGCTCTATCCCCGGCCGGTGAACATCGTCTGCACCACAGACGGCTTCGTGGGCTTTGGCAAAGAGCCGCTCATGCGGCTCATCGGCTGCATCCCCACGCAGAAATTCGTGACGGACGTGGCCCTCATCGGCGACATGCGCTATGCCATGAAGGAGCTGGGCAATACGGTGCTCATGTACCCCGAGGCCAGCTACAGCTTTGACGGCTGCGCCACGCCCCTGCCGCGAAAGCTGGGCGTGCTGCTGAAAAAGCTGGATGTGCCCGTCGTCACCATCATCACCGAGGGGGCCTTTGCCCGCGACCCGCTCTATAACTGCCTGCAAAAGCGGCGGGTCAGGGTCAGCGCCCGGGTCTCCTGCCTCTTCACGCGGGAGGAGCTGAAGGAAAAGAGCGTGGCAGAGCTCGACCGGCAGCTGGACGAAGTCTTTTCCTTCGACGGCTTCCGCTGGCAGCAGGAGAACGGCGTGGAGATCACCGAGCCCTTCCGGGCGGACGGGCTGCACCGCATCCTCTATCGCTGCGCCCACTGCGGCACGGAGGGACAGATGGAGGGCCGGGGCACCACCCTCACCTGCCATCACTGCGGCAAGCGCTACGAGCTGACCACCGGCGGCTTTCTCCGGGCCGAGGACGGCGAAACGGAGTTTCCCCACATCCCCGACTGGTACCGCTGGGAGCGGGAGCAGGTGCGGCAGGAGCTGCTGGAGGGACGCTATCGGCTGGATACCGATGTCAGCATCGCCATGCTGGTGGATTTCAGGTCCATCTATCTCGTGGGCGAGGGGCATCTGACCCACGACGCGCAGGGCTTCACCCTGACGGGCTGTGAGGGCGCGCTGCAATACCGGCAGAGCCCCACCGCCTCCTATGGTCTCTATTCCGACTATTTCTGGTACGAGCTGGGCGACATGATCGCCATCGGTAACAGCGACCGACTCTACTACTGCTTTCCGAAGGACAACACCCCCGTGGCCAGGACCCGCCTTGCGGCGGAGGAGCTCTATAAGCTCTGCAAGAGCCGCGTGCTGATGCCGCCGAAGCAGCCCGCCGAAGGCGCGGAATGAGCGGCGCAGACAGCATAAAAGCAGAAGACCGGCCCCGGCGAATTCGCCGGGGCCGGTTCTTTCTTTTTTATAGGCACTTACCGCAGCACCACGTTCTCCTCGCCCAACAGCTCCCGCAGCTCCTGCAGGAAGGAGGGATAGAGCAGGCAGCTGGTGCCGAGAAGTCGCCCCGTGTCCGCCACGCGGATCTTCAGCGGGCTGCTGCCCTCGAACATCTGCAGCAGCAGCTCCACGCGATGGAACTCCTGGCTCTCCAGCGAGGGGACGCGGAGATAGAGGGTCTTCCCCGCCGTATCCGCCATGGCGGGGGCGGCCGCCTCCCGCGGCGGCTCCGCGCCCTCCGGCAGCTCCAGCGGCTCCGCATAGTCGCACATGAGCTGCGGCGCTTTTTCATCCCGGACGGAAAGGCGGCCCTTGGCCAGGATCACCTGCCCCTCCCGGAGATAGCTGCCGCAGTTTTCGAGAGTCCTGCTGAAGCAGAGCAGCTCCATGGAGCCGGTACCGTCCTCCACGGTCACATAGGCCATGAGGGAATTGTTCTTGGTCGTCTTGGTGCGGCTCACGGTGACAACGCCCGCCCCGGCGATCTTCTGCCCGTCGCAGAAGCGGGTGGGGCCGTTCTCGTCCTCAAAATCCTCCAGCACGGCGTGGATGGCCGCCGCACCCTTGCGGTGGGCCAGCTCCCGGCAGCTGTCCATGGGATGGCCGGAGATGTAGACCCCCACGGCCTCCTTCTCCTTGCTCATGAGATGCTGGCGGGTGAATTCCGGGATGTCCGGCAGCACCAGACCGCTCGCCCGCTTTTCCTCCGACGCACCGCCGCCGAAGAGGTCGAACTGCCCCTCCACATTCTGGCGGCGATCCGCCGCGATGCTGTCCAGCAGCGTCTCATAGACCTGGATCAGCTGAGAACGGCGGCAGCCGAAGCTGTCGAAGGCTCCGGCGTAGATCAGATTCTCCAGCGCCCGCTTGTTCATCTCGCTGTCCGCCATGCGCTCGCAGAAATCCTGGAAGGAGCGGAACAGGCCGCCCCGCTCCCGCTCGCGCATGAGCGTCTGGATAAAGCCGCGGCCGATGTTCTTGATGGCCACCAGGCCGAAGCGGATGCCCCCCTCCTCCACGGTGAAGCTGTCGCAGGAGCGGTTCACGTCCGGCGGCAGAACGGGGATGCGGCAATCCTTGCACTCGGCGATGTACTCCCCCACCTTGTCGCTGTTGCCCAGCACGGAGGAGAGCAGCGCCGCCATATATTCCCGGGGGAAATGGCACTTGAAATACGCCGTCTGCCACGCCACCACCGCATAGGCCACAGCGTGGGCCTTGTTGAAGGCGTAGTTCGCAAATTCGTTGATCTCGTTATAGATGCTCTCGGCCACGGCCACGGGGATGCCATTCGCCTCACAGCCCGCGATGCCGCGCTCGGCGTCGCCGTGGATGAAGGCGCCGCGCTCCTTCTCGATGTCCTTGGCCTTTTGCTTGCTCATGGCGCGGCGCACCATGTCGGCCTGTCCCA
>CAYPWQ010000164.1:0-2842 GCA_964414495.1 uncultured Oscillospiraceae bacterium | reverse complement strand
CGGCGTCATGGCGACCATGGCCACCACGCCGAAGGCGTCGGTCACCACGTTGCCGCCGATGGCGGCGCAGGCGCCGATGGCAAAGGGCAGCAGGAAGGTGGCGGTCATGGGGCCGGAGGCCACACCGCCGGAGTCGAAGGCGATGGAGGTGAAGATCTTGGGCACCCGATAGGCCAGCGCGATGGAGAGCGCATAGCCCGGGATCAGGATCCACATGATGGAAATGCCGGTGAGCACCCGGATCATGGCCAGAGCCAGAGACACGGACACACCGATGGAGAGCGCCCTGTTCATGGCGCTGGCGGGGATGGCACCGGAGGTGATGTCCTCCACCTGCCGGTTCAGCACATGCACCGCAGGCTCTGCCGAAACGATGAAATAGCCGATGACCATGGCGATGGGGATAATGACCCAGTTATGCTCCAGCTGCGCGAGGCACTGACCGAGGTAGCTGCCCACGGGCATGAAGCCCACGTTCACGCCGGTGAGGAACAGCACGAGGCCCAGGAAGGTATACAGCAGACCCACTGCCATGCTGAGGATCTCCTTGTACTGCATCCGGCGGGTCAGCAGCTGGAACAGCACGAAGAATGCGCCGATGGGGGCAAGGGCCATAAAGGTCTCGTACGCGTAATGCGGCAGAGCCTGGGCATAGGTGCCCCACATCTCCACCGTGTCCGCCGCGTCGGGCATGGCGGCAACGGTGTAGGCGCTGCCGTGGGTGGGATAGATCAGGCCCAGGATCAGCACCGTGAGGATGGGGCCGATGGAACAGAGCGCCACCAGACCGAAGCTGTCATTGGCGGCATGCTTATCGTTACGCACACTGCTGACACCCACACCCAGCGCCATGATGAAGGGCACGGTCATGGGGCCGGTGGTCACACCGCCGGAGTCGAAGGCCACCGCCCAGAAATCCGGCGAGACGAAGAAGGCCAGGCCGAACACGATGGCATAGAACCCCACCAGCAGGTGAGCCAGCGGGATGCCCAGCAGGATACGCAGCAGGGCGATCACCAGAAAGATGCCCACACCCAGCGCCACCGACCAGATGATGACGCTGTTGGAAATGGCGGGCACCTGATTGGCCAGCACCTGCAGGTCGGGCTCTGCCACGGTGATGATGACACCGATAAGGAACGACACCACCACGATGACGGGCACCTTTTTGGACTTTGTGATCTCCTTACCCACAGCTTCGCCAAGGGGCACCATGGACATTTCGGAGCCAAGGGTAAACAGACCCATACCAACGATCAGCATGATGCTGCCTGTGATAAAGGCCATCATGGCGTTGTTGGGCACGGCCGCCACCGTGAAGCACAGCAGGATCACGATCCCGGTGATGGGCAGCACGGAACGGACGGATTCCTCCATGGGTTTTTTGAAAATGCCGAAGAGCTCCTGCGCCGACCACTTCCGGTTGAAGGGCTTCACGCGGGAGACAGCGGTATTTTCCGCAGAATTAGCCAAAGCAACGTCCTCCTTTTTTGAAATGCTTTTTGTATGGATCCATTATATCAGATAAGCAGCTTTTATGGCAACCCTTTTCCCTGCTAAGAACGTGGGAAAAAGATCGATTCTTTCGATCTCAGCCCAGCCACAGATTCAGATCCACCGCCGCGGGGATGCCCGCCACCGTGCCGGTGCTGGTGTACTGCCAGAGGGTGAAATCATAGGCGAAGGAGGGGTACGCATCGTACTCCGCCAGCCAGAAGAGGACGTCGTCCACCGCCGCCAGATCGTACATGCGGTAGGCGGTGTCCTGATTGAAATAGACCATGGGCTGATAGCCCGCATCCGCCACCTCGTCGCAGAAAGCGGCGGCAAAGGCCGTCAGCTCCTCGCCCGTGACGTGGGCCGTCCGGGCCGTTTCAGAGCCCACGGTCTCCCAGTCGAAGGCCAGGGGCAGCTCCAGCTCTGCGCCGTCCAGCAGGGACAGGGCGAACCGGGCCTCCTCCCGTGCCTCCTCCTCGGTGACGGCCTGCGAGAAAAAGTAAGCCCCCACCTGAAGCCCCGCCGCCTTTGCGCCGCGGAGATTCTCGCGAAAGCGCTCATCCTCCACCAGAACACCGGTCTCGCTGCCGTAGCCCCGGCAGCCCGCGCGGAGCATGGCGCCCTCCACGCCATCCGCCGCCACAGCCTGCCAGTCGATCTCCCCCTGCCAGAGGGACACATCCACCACCGTCATGGCATCGCGGTCGCCGCCGAGATAGCGCACGCGGCCGTCCGCTGTCTCAAAATCCTCCGCCGAAAATTCGCTGCGGGCCACGCCGCTTTGCAGGGGCAGCGACTCGCCCAGATAGGTTATGTACCGCTCCGCCTCCCGCAGCCGTACGAAGGCCGCGAGAGCCAGCCCTGCCAGGATCAGCAGGAGCAGGAGCCTCCTCATCCGTTTCATTGGTATTTCTTTCCTCCGCTGTGATCGTCTTTCTCTTCTCTGCCATTCAGTATACCGGATTTTTCCGCCCCGTGCAACTGCCGCCGCGCAGGGTTTACAGTTCGTTTACCATTGACGGGGAAAGCTCGTTTGAAAAAGAGGAGCGCCCACCTTCTGGACAGCCGAAAAGGGGTATGGTAGAATGATGTTGTCAGATCGGCGATCCTTTTGCGTCTATATGGACAAAAGCATAAAATACGGAAGGAAGTAACCTGTATGAATCCAAAGTCGAGTGTGAAAAGAGCGCTGCTCTCCATCGTCATATTTTTCATCGTTTTCTTTCTGTCACCCTATATTATTGGCTGGACTGCCTATGATGTGTATGTGAGAGCGATCGAGTTCCTGGCGGCGATCCTTGCCGCGGGCTGTTACTGGATCGGCAGCAGCAAAAGGTGAATGAGC
>CAYPWQ010000163.1:0-2883 GCA_964414495.1 uncultured Oscillospiraceae bacterium | reverse complement strand
TCGCCGCCGTGCACCACGCGGTGACCCACAGCGTCGATCTCCTTCATGGAGCCGACCACACCGTTATCCTTGTCCACCAGCGCATCCAGAACGGCCTTGATAGCCTCGGAATGGGTGGGCATGGCAACGTCTGCCGCCTTGATGGTCTGCTTGCCGTCTGCCTTATAGGTGAACTTGCCGTCGATGCCGATACGCTCGCAGAGGCCCTTGGCCAGAACCTGCTCGGTCTCGGGATTGAGCAGCTGATACTTCAGAGAAGAGCTGCCTGCGTTGATAACCAGAACATTCATGATCGTTTTCCTTTCCCTTTTGCAGCCATAAAATTTGATAAAAACCTGCAAGCCCGGTCTTGCCCGGGCCAGTTCATACAGATTGATTATAGCAACATCTTTTCCCCGTGGCAACCACCTTTTTCGCTTTTTTCCTCTCTTTCCGGGATAAATGGCGAAAAAACCGCCCTGTGGTGCTCTCAGGGCGGTTTTCCCTATCGGCTCGGTCACATTTTTCGATCTTCCCATTCGCCTTTATGATGCCGCAAGCCGGATGAGCCTGTAACATTCGAGCGGCCATTCCAAAAAACAGCCCTGCCGCGCCGCGGCAGGGCTGTTTCAGGATGCATTCTGCGTTATTCCGCCTTGGCGTTCTTCTTGTAGAAGACCTTGCCCAGCAGCATGAACAGGCCGAACACGATAAGATACCAGACATTGCCCATGCCGTGGCCCACGATGGAGGCATAGACCATGAAGACGCAGCCCACGGTGGCCAGGATGGGGATCACGAAGCGGCGCATGGGCTTTTCGTCCGTGGACTTGCGCATCCACTGGATGAAGATGGGGATGTACATGGCATAGATAGTGAGGATGGGCAGCTCGGAGGAGTCGAAGACAAAGGCAGCGCTCTCGAAAGCGGTGCCCTCAAAGACCGTCAGCCCGCCCATGGTGCCGAAGAGCTGGGAGAAGTAGAAGTACACGCCCCAGATGGCGCAGACCAGCAGGCCGATGACGGCAGCGTTGTTGGGCATGTTGGTCTTCTCATCCACCTGGCCGAAGGTCTCGGGCGCAGGGCCCTGACCGCGGGCAGCCAGTGCATACAGGCCGCGCAGCTGGCCCAGCATCAGGCCGTTGGTGGTGCCAAGGCAGGAGATGACGATGAAGAGGTTCAGGATGTTGCCAAAGATGCCGCCGAACACGTTGGTGAAGGCAACGGTGGCGCCCTGATCCATCAGCTGCTGCACACTGGCGCCGCCGGCGACGCCCAGATAATAGAAGATGTAGATGGCCATGATGATGATGCCGCCGATGACCAGCGCGCGGGGCAGATTCTTCTTGGAATCCTTCAGCTCTGCGTTGATGGAGGTGGCGATGATCCAGCCCTCATAGGCGAAGGCCGTGGCGCAGACGGCGCTGAGCAGAGCCTCGGCAGTGCTGATGCCGCCGGGACGGACCACGTCGGCCGCGGCGTTGAAGTTGTCCACCAGCATGTGATCCGGGCTGAGCAGACCCACGGCGATGCCCACCACCGCCATGAGGGTCAGGGGGATCAGCTTGATGATGGTGGTGCTGGTCTGGAACTTGCCGGCGAGCTTGGGAGCCAGGGCATTCAGCGTGTACATGGCGCACATGTACAGCAGCGTCAGCGCCATGCACTCGGGGCCCAGGATGCAGCCGCCCTCAGCGGCGGGGATCAGCAGGGGGAAATCCGGCCAGCAGGACACCAGGAAATCCAGCGTGTAGCGGGCGGAGAGCCAGCTCAGCACGCCGGTCATGCCGGGATAGTACACCGTGGTGATGAACCAGCCCATGTAGTAGGCGTACTTCTCGCCCACCATGGCCTCGGCATAGTCCACAAGGCCGTTGACCTTCTCGTGCTTCTGCGCCATGGCAGCAAAGGCCAGGACGTTGCAGAGCATGATGATGCCGCCGATGACCCAGGCAATGATGCCCAGCGGCAGGTCGCCGCCGGTCTTCTGCAGGATGGCCTGCGCCTTGAAGAACACGCCGGAGCCGATGACGATGCCCACAACCATGCAGATCGCGGTGAATAATCCGTATTTCCGTTCCAGTTTCTGTGCCATGGTTTGTTCCTCCCCTGATTATGTTTCTTTCATCTTTCGCACTTTACAGCGCTTTCGCTGCAAATCGTTTTTGACTTTTTGAATAATATAAAGACAATCTATCATACTTTATTCCAAAAAGCAATCATGCTTTTCCGATTCTCTTTGTTTACTTTTTCACAGCTTTTGCGCTGTTCTTTCCGCCCGCTTCCCGTTAGAATGAAAGCAACCGGAAAACAGAAGGAGGCAGCAGGATGACATCTGTCCGCACTGGCCGCTGGCGGCATTTCAAGGGGAACGAATACGAGGTGATCGGCGTTGCGCGGCACAGCGAAACGCTGGAGGAAATGGTGGTCTACCGTGCGCTTTACGGCGAGGGCGGGCTCTGGGTGCGTCCCGCCGCCATGTGGCTGGAGACCGTGGAGCGCGGCGGCGAGCGTCTGCCCCGCTTCACCTATCTCGGCGAATAGGGCGCTTCTCCCCCCCTCGTTTTTCGCAGCAGAAAAGGCGGCACAGCTGTGCCGCCTTTTTCCTTTACAGTCGTTCTGTCCGAATGGTTTCGCCGAAAAGCGTTTTCCAGCTGAGGGTGTCGCCCTCCAGCGTCAGATAGCCCCGGTCGCTGCCGCCCTTCGGAATGGAGACGGAGCCGGGATTGGCCAGGATGCAGCCCCCTTCCCGACGAAAGGCCGGCACATGGGTGTGTCCGGAGAGCAGCAGCGTCCCCGCCGCCATGGGCGGCAGCCGATCCGGGCCCCAATCGTGGCCGTGGACGGCGAAGATCGTGCGCCCCTCCCACAGCAGCAGGGCATATTGTCCCAGTATGGGAAACT
>CAYPWQ010000162.1:0-2903 GCA_964414495.1 uncultured Oscillospiraceae bacterium | reverse complement strand
GCTGCCGTGAAGCTGGGCTACACCAAGCTGGGCTTCCTGGGCGGCATGGCTGTTCCCGCTGTTATCCGCTTCGGCTATGGCTTCGTGCAGGGTGTTGACGCCGCTGCCAAGGAGCTGGGCATCACTGTGGACATGAAGTACGCTTACGGCAACCAGTTCTATGGCGACGCGGATATCACCGCCGTGATGGACACCTGGTATGCAGCCGGCACCGAGATCGTCTTTGCCTGCGGCGGCGGCATCTACAACTCCGCGGCTGAGGCTGCCAAGAAGGTCGGCGGCAAGGTCATTGGCGTGGACACCGATCAGGCTCCCATCATCGACGGCACCTACGGCGAGGGCATGACCGTGACCTCCGCCATGAAGGGTCTCTATCCCACCACCATCGACACTCTGACCGATGTGGTCATCAACGGCAAGTGGGCTGACTACGCCGGCAAGATCTCCACTTTGGGTCTCGTCTCCGGCGACGATGCTTCCCTGAACTATGTCCAGCTGGGCGCTACCCAGTTTGCGGACGGCAAGTTCACCGAGGCTGACTATGCCGCTCTCGTGAAGGGCATGTTCGACGGCAGCGTCACCGTGTCCAACGACACCAGCGCTGAGCCCGCCGTGACCAACGTCAACGTCGAGTACCTCGGCAACCTGAAGTAAGCGATCTGCTTGCAGCATCCGAAAGGACGGGCGAAAGCCCGTCCTTTCTTTTTTCGGAAAACACTGTCTGTGTTTTCCGAAAAGGCTCTGCGGTCTGCTGCGCGCACTCGCTTTCGCTCGCACACTGGCAGACCGGGCGGAATGTTTGCCCACGTACACGCCGCGGGCAAACATGGCTCGCATTTTCGCGCGGCGGGCTGCAGCCCCTTGCCGGGAAATGCCGCAGGTGCTTTTGGACGGGCGAAAGCCCGTCCTTTCTTTTTTGCGTTTTTTGGCGGAAAACGGCAGGAAACGCCGGAATTTGTTTGCATTCCGTTAAGGGGACATGTATAATCAAGATGACTATATAGAGAGGGAGGTCGCTGCGATTGAATAACGCTCCTTATGCGATCGAGATGCTGAACATCACCAAACGCTTTCCCGGCATCATCGCAAACGACAACGTGACGCTGCAGCTCCGCCGCGGCGAGATCCATGCGCTGCTGGGCGAAAACGGCGCCGGCAAATCCACCCTGATGAGCGTCCTGTTCGGCCTGTATCAGGCGGAGGAGGGCATCATCAAAAAGAACGGAGAGGTCGTGAAGATCAACGACCCCAACGATGCCAACGCCCTCGGCATCGGCATGGTGCATCAGCATTTCAAGCTGGTGGAGTGCTTCTCCGTGCTGGACAACATCATCCTCGGCGCAGAGGACACGAAAGGCGGCTTTCTGCAGCGGCAGCAGGCCCGGGAGAAGGTGCTGGAGCTGTCCCGGCGCTATGGCCTCAGCGTGGATCCCGATGCCATGGTGGAGGATATCTCCGTCGGTATGCAGCAGCGCACCGAGATCCTGAAGATGCTCTACCGCGACAACGAGATCCTGATCTTCGACGAGCCCACCGCCGTGCTGACCCCGCAGGAGATCACGGAGCTGCTGCAGATCATGAAGAATCTGGCGGCGGAGGGAAAGTCCATCCTCTTCATCACCCACAAGCTCAACGAGATCAAGTCTGTGGCCGACCGCTGCTCGGTGCTGCGCAAGGGCAGGTACATGGGCACCGTGGACGTGGCAGACTGCACGAAGGAGGAGCTGTCCCGCATGATGGTGGGGCGCGACGTGGAGTTCGCCGTGCAGAAGGACGAGGCAAAGCCCGCGGACGTGGTGCTGGAGGTGGAGGGGCTCACCGTTCCCTCGAAGCACAGCAGGAAGAACGCCGTGGAAAACGTCTCGTTCCAGGTGCGCGCGGGTGAGATCGTCTGCATCGCCGGCATCGACGGCAACGGTCAGAGCGAGCTGGTGTTCGGCATCTCCGGGCTCGAGAGCGTTTCCGGCGGCAGCGTCCGCCTCTGCGGAAAGGACATCACCAATGCCCCCATCCGTGAGCGCTCCCTGCTGGGCATGAGCCACATCCCCGAGGATCGCCATAAGCACGGCCTCGTGCTGGATTACACGCTGGAGGACAACATGATCCTGCAGCGCTATTTCGAGCCGGAGTTCTCCGGCAAGCTGGGCTTCCTGCGGCGGAAGAATATCCGCAGCTTTGCCGAGCGCCTCATCGGGGAATACGATGTCCGCAGCGGACAGGGCCCTGTCACCGTCTGCCGCTCCATGTCCGGCGGCAACCAGCAGAAGGCCATCGTGGCCCGCGAGATCGACCGCGATCCCCAGCTGCTCATCGCCGTGCAGCCCACCCGCGGTCTGGACGTGGGCGCCATTGAATACATCCATAAGCAGATCGTGGCCCAGCGTGACGCGGGCAAGGCCGTGCTCCTGGTCTCGCTGGAGCTGGACGAGGTCATGACCGTGTCTGACCGCATCCTCGTCATGTACGAGGGTGAGATCGTGGGCGAGCTGGATCCCAAGACCACCACGGTGGAGGAGCTGGGCCTGTACATGGCCGGCGCAAAGAGAGGAGGAACCGCACAGTGAAAAAGGAAAAGACCTCCCTCATCCGCCGGGACAGCTTCCAGACCCTGCTGGCGTCTCTGGCCTGCATTCTGGGCGGCATCCTGGTGGGATACGTTGCCCTGCTCATCATCGAGCCCAGCGGCGCATTCACCGCCATCCTCGCCGTGCTGAAGAGCTTTTTCCGCTATCCCGGTGCGCTCATGCTGAAATACGGCGGCCAGACTCTGGTGCGCACGGTGCCGCTGCTGCTCTGCGCCCTCTCCGTCATCTTTGCCTATAAGGTCGGCATGTTCAACATCGGCGCGGCCGGTCAGTATGTGGCGGGCGCCTGCGGCTGCCTGTATGCGGCACTGGGCTGGG
>CAYPWQ010000161.1:0-2930 GCA_964414495.1 uncultured Oscillospiraceae bacterium | reverse complement strand
GCCCCACGCTGGGCAACTGGTCCGCGTCCCCCACCAGCACCAGCCGGCAGTCCCGGGGCATGGCCCGGAGCAGAGCGTGAAACATAGTTATGTCAACCATGGAGCACTCGTCGAGAATGACCGCGCCGCAGCGCAGAGGATCTTCCTCGTTTTTGCGGAACACCAGCGCGTCCCCCTCGGCGTTCCAGCCCGCGCCCAGCAGACGGTGGACGGTGTAGGCCTCCTGCCCGGTGAGCTCGCTCATGCGCTTGGCCGCCCGCCCCGTGGGGGCGAGAAGCAGCACGTCAAGGCCCATGCGCTCGTACACCGCCAGAACGCCGCGGACGGCGGTGGTCTTGCCGGTACCGGGGCCGCCGGTCAGCAGCAGCATCCCCTCCCGCGCCGCCAGCTCCACGGCCTCGCGCTGGGCGGGGGCATAGGAAATGCCCTGCTCCGCCTCCACCTGGGCAAGGATGCGCTCTACGTTCTTCCCTTCGTCCGCGGCGGCGCTGAGCAGCAGCCGCAGCCGCTCCGCCGCGAAGGTCTCCGCCTCAAACATGCGATAGAGATAGCAGGCGCGGACGTTGGCCACCTGCCGCTCGATGATCTGGTGCCGCTCGATCAGCACGTCCAGCGCCAGCTCCACCTGCTCCATCCCCACGTCGATGAGCTGCGCCGCCGCAGCCACCAGCTTTTCCCGGGGGAGGAACACATGGCCGTTATTCTGATTGTGTCCCAGCTCGAAGAGCACCGCGCCGCGCAGCCGTGCCTCGCAGTCCCCGGCAAAGCCGAGAGAGAGGGCGATGGCATCGCTGCGGGCAAAGTCCACGCCGCAGTCCTCCGTAGAGAGGATGTAGGGATTGTCCTGCACCCGATCCAGCGCCGCAGCGCCGAAGCGGCGATAGAGCTGCATCCCCACGGCCACGCCCAGCTCGTAGCGGCTGAGGAATTCCATCAGCCGCCGCACGCCCATGCGCTCGCGGAAGCTCTCGCCGATCTCCTGGGCGCGCCTGGCAGTGATGCCCTTGATGCAGGTGAGCCGCTCCGGTTCCTCCGCAAGAACGACGAAGGTCTCGGTGCCGAAGCGGCGGACGATCTTCTCCGCCGTAGCGGGGCCCACGCCCTTCACCGCGCCGGAGGCGAGGTAATGCTCGATCTCCTCTTCCTCTTCGGGCAGAAGGCATTCCACCTCCTCCGCCCGGAACTGCGTCCCGTGCTGGGGATGCTCCTCCCAGACGCCGTCGGCCTCCACCCGTTCCCCGGGCATGACCTGCGCCATGCAGCCCACCATAGTCAGCAGCTCGCCGGTCTCCTCGGCAAGGCGCAGCACGGTATAGCCGTTCTCCTCGTTGCGGAAAACGACCTGCAATACCGTTCCTTCCACTCTGCCGCACTCTGCCATGGCTGCTCTCCTTCCTGTCTCTTTCTTATCGTCCGCCGCGAAGCGCCGTCAGAAGCGCCTCCGCCGTCAGCAGCTCCAGCAGCGGATCCTCCCGCTGCAGGATGCGCGCCATGCGCCGCTGCTCCTCCTCCATGCCGCAGTCCAGCAGCACCGCCCGTGCCGCGCCGCCGTATTCCCGGCGCAGCAGCTGCAGCGCCGCCGTGGACTGCTCCATTTCCCTGGTATCGCCGCTCACCGGCAGCACCAGATATACCGGCGCCGAGAGCTCCCGCCGCGGGCAGAGCGCCCGCACCGTCAGCACCAGCGCCGACGCAAGCCCCATGGCCGCCAGCACCGCCACCACCGCATCCGTGAGAAGAGCCATTTTCATCACCTCACGCCAGTGTATGCGGCGCAGCGCCGCCGCGTCAGGCGAAAATGCTCACCACACCGTAGGTCAGGCCCGTCACGATCAGTCCCGCGATGAGCACCCCGAGAAAGATCACCGGCACCGCCTTTTTCAGCCGCATGTCCAGCAGCGCCGCGATGAGCGCCCCTGTCCACGCGCCGGTGCCCGGCAGGGGGATGGCCACGAAGATCAGCAGCCCCCAGGTCTGATAGCGCAGCACCTGGTCGCTCTTCTCCCAGGCTTTTTTCTCCAGCCGATCCACCCAGCGGCCCAGACGGGGCAGCCGCCTTCTGATCCAGAAGAAGGCCCGCCGCACGAACAGCACGATGAAGGGCACCGGCAGCATATTCCCCAGCAGCGCCGCCATAAACGCGCCGCCCACGGGCAGCCCCAGCGCCACGCCGAAGGGAACGCCGCCCCGCAGCTCGATCACCGGGGCCGTGGAGACCAGAAAGGTTGCCAGGTATTTCCCCGCCTCCGTGGTCTCCAGCGCCGTCAGAAGCTCAGTCATGGCGCAGCACCTTCCTCAGATACTGCCCCGTATAGGAGCGCTCGCACTGCGCGATCTCCTCCGGCGTGCCGGCGGCCACCAGCGTGCCGCCCCGGTCGCCGCCCTCGGGGCCCAGGTCGATGACCCAGTCCGCCGCCTTGATGACATCCAGATTGTGCTCGATGACGAGCACGGTGTTGCCCTCGTCCACCAGACGCTGCAAAACCGTCAGCAGCCGCGCCACATCGTCCGTGTGAAGACCCGTGGTGGGCTCGTCCAGCACATAGATGGTGCGGCCCGTCGCCCTGCGGGACAGCTCCGTTGCCAGCTTCACGCGCTGGGCCTCGCCGCCGGAGAGGGTGGTGGAGGACTGCCCCAGCTTCACATAGCCAAGGCCCACGTCGCAGAGGGTCTCCACCTTCCGGGCGATGTGGGGCACAGAGGCGAAAAAGCCACGCGCCTCCTCCGCCGTCATATCCAGCACCTCCGCGATGTGCTTGCCCTTATAGCGCACCTCCAGCGTCTCGCGGTTGTACCGCGCGCCGTGGCACACCTCGCAGGGCACATAGAGATCCGGCAGGAAATGCATCTCGATCTTCAGCAGACCGTCGCCGCCGCAGGCCTCGCACCGGCCGCCCCGGACGTTGAAGGAGAAGCGGCCCGGGCCGTAG
>CAYPWQ010000160.1:0-2941 GCA_964414495.1 uncultured Oscillospiraceae bacterium | reverse complement strand
TGCGCTTTTCCAAAATGATCGCCATCTGGGACGGCGGCCTTGCCATTTACGGCGCGGTCATCGCCTGCATGGCCATGGCCTTCCTCCTCTGCCGGAAGAAAAAGATCCCCATGGGCGCGCTGACGGACGACTGCGTCATGGGCCTGCTCATCGGCCAGAGCGTGGGCCGCTGGGGCAACTTCATGAACCGCGAGGCCTTCGGCGGAGAGACCACGCTTCCCTGGCGGATGCGCCTCTGGACGGCGGCGGAGGAGTACATCGAGGTGCACCCCACCTTCCTGTACGAGAGTCTCTGGAATCTGCTGGGACTGGGGCTCATCGTGTTCGTGCTGGCAAAGCGCCGCCGCTTCGACGGGCAGAACACCTGGTTCTACTTCCTCTGGTACGGACTGGGCCGCATCTGGATCGAGGGCCTTCGCACCGACAGTCTGTATCTCTTCGGGTGGACGCTTTTCGGCGCGCCCATCCGCGTCTCGCAGGCGCTCAGCGCCGTGATGGTGCTGGTCTCCGCATTCATGCTGCTGTATCATCTGCGGCTGCGTCCGGCGGATCCGGCGCGGATGCTGGTGCGGCGCACGGCGGCGGAGAAAACTGAAGCGGAACACCATGAAAATGAAGAAATAAAGGAGAACGATTGACATGGCCATTCTGATCGACGGCAAGCAGCTGGCAAAGGATCTGCGGATGCAGATCAAGAACGAAGCGGCGCAGCTTCCCCGCAGACCCGGTCTCGCGGTGATCCTCGTGGGCGAGGATCCGGCAAGCCAGGTCTATGTCCGCAACAAGGAGAAGGACTGCGTGCAGTGCGGCTTTTCCGGGCAGACCTACCGCATGGACGACTGCGGCGAGGAGGAGCTGCTGGCACTGATCCAGCGCCTGAACAACGACCCCCTGACCGACGGTATCTTGGTGCAGCTCCCCCTGCCCGAGGGCATCAACGAGCGCCGGGTGCTGGAGTCCATCCGTCCGGACAAGGACGTGGACGCCTTCCATCCCGAAAACGTGGGCCGCATGATCGTGGGCGAGCCCTATCTCTGGCCCTGCACTCCCGGCGGCATCATGGAGATGTTCCGGGCCCACGGCATCAGTCTGACGGGCAAGGTCTGCGTCATGGTGGGCCGCAGCAACATCGTGGGCAAGCCCATGGGCCTGCTGATGCTGCGCGAGGATGCCACCGTCATCTTCTGCCACAGCAAGACCGCGAATCTGGCAGAGATGACCCGGCAGGCCGACGTGCTGGTGGTGGCCGCGGGCAAGCGCAACCTCATCACCGCCGACATGGTGAAGGCGGGCGCGGTGGTCATCGACGTGGCCATGAACCGCGATCCTGAGACCGGCTCCTTCACGGGCGACGTGGTGTTCGACGAGGTGGAGAAGAAGGCGTCCTACATCACCCCTGTTCCCGGTGGTGTGGGCCCCATGACCCGCGCCATCCTGATGAAGAACGTGCTGGCCGCCGCGAAGCACAACATGAACATCAAATAAGCGGACGCAGACAGCAAGGAAAAAAGCAGCCCGGATGCATGGCATCCGGGCTGCTTTTCTTAATTCAATAGTGATAGCGTTTGCGGTTGCGCAGCAAGAACAGCAGCGACAGAAGGAACGCGAAGACCTCCGCCACCGTGATGGCCAGCCAGATGCCGTCCGTGTCGAACACGAGGGGCAGCAGCAGAACGCTCAGCAGCTGGAACACCAGCGTGCGCAGGAAGGAGATCACGGCGGAGATCAGGCCGTTGTTCAGCGCCGTGAAGAAGCCGGAGGCCAGGATGTTGAAGCCCGACAGCAGGAAGGAGAAGGCGAAGAGCTGGAAGGCATGGCGTGTCAGCTCGAAGAGTCCCTGATCGTAGCCCACGAAGATCTGGGCGAGGGGCCCTGCGAGAGCGATGGCGAGCACGGTCATGACCACGCCGCCGCCCAGCATCAGACGGATGCCTTTGCCGAGAAGGTTCTTCAGCTCCTGATGATTCTCTGCGCCGTAGTGATAGCTCACCACCGGGCCCACGCCCACAGAATAGCCCACGAACACGGCGATGAAGATGAACTGCACATACATCAGCACACCGTAGGCCGAAACGCCGTCCTCACCGATGAGACGGATGAGCTGGAGGTTATAAACCACGCTCACGAGAGAGGAGGAGATGTTGCTCATGAGCTCAGACGAGCCGTTGGCGCAGGCCTGCAGGATGGGGCGCAGTTCCAGCGTGGGGCGGCGGAGCCGCAGCAGACTGGAATTGGGCCGCAGGAAATAGATCAGCGGCAGCAGACCGCCCACGCACTGGCTGAGACCCGTTGCGATGGCGGCACCCGCCACACCCCAGCGGAATACCGCGATGAACAGCGCGTCCAGCACCATGTTGGTGACGCCTGCCGCTACTGTGGCGGCAAGGCCCAGCTTGGGACGCTCCGCCGCGATGAGGAAGCTCTGGAACACGTTCTGCAGCATGAAGGTGACGGTGAAGGCCACCACGATGCGGCCATAGAGCACGCAGTCCGCCATCATAGCGTCTGTTGCGCCGAGGAGCCTTGCCACCGGTTCGGTGATGGCCACACCTGCCGCACTGAGGATCACGCCCAGCAGCACCGTGAAGGCGATCATCATGCTGAAATAGCGGTCAGCCTTTTCCCGGTCGCCCTCGCCGAGGGTCTTGGCCACGAGAGCGGTGCCGCCGGTGCCGATCATAAAGCCCATGCCGCCCAGCACCATGGAAAAGGGCATGATGAGGTTGATGGCGGCAAAGGCGGTCTTGCCCGCGAAGTTGGAGACGAACAGTCCGTCCACCACGCCGTAGATGGAGGTGAACACCATCATGACGATGGAGGGCAGCACAAAGCGCAGCAGCTTTTTATAGCTGAAATGGTCGGATAATCGAATGGTCATCTGCCGCTCTCCCTGAACCACTGATCGATCAGCTGCGCCAGCAGGGGCACGGTGCTCTTGATG
>CAYPWQ010000159.1:0-2999 GCA_964414495.1 uncultured Oscillospiraceae bacterium | reverse complement strand
GAGCCGCCGAAGACCTCCTCGGCGAAGACCATCTCCTCGCTGTCGCAGGGCTCGAAGCGGATATGCACATCACCGAACTGGCCGCTGCCGCCGGTCTGCTTCTTATGCCGACCCTGCTTGGACACGGTCTTGCGGATCTTCTCGCGGTAAGCCACGCGCACGGGCTTCAGCTCGGCCTCCACGTTGAAGCGGCTCTTCAGCTTGGCCAGCAGCACGTCCACCTGCATATCGCCGGCGGCGGAGAGCACCATCTGATGGGTCTCGGCGTTCTGCACCACGCTGAAGGAGGGATCCTCCTCGTTCAGACGGGCCAGACCCTGGGCGATCTTATCCTCCTGACCGCGGGTCTTGGGCACCACGGCCACGGAGTAGTTGGGCTGTGCGAAGGGGATATTCTTCAGCGCCACGACCTTGCGGGTGTCGCAGAGGGTGTCGCCGGTCTTGACCTTGTCCATCTTGGCGATAACGCCGATGTCACCGCAGGAGAGCTCCTTGACCTCGCTGGTCTTCTTGCCGCACATGGTATACAGGCGGCCCAGCTTCTCGGCAGCACCGGTGCGGCTGTTCACAAGGGACATATCCGCCTTCAGCTCGCCGGAGAACACCTTCACGAAGGAGAACTTGCCATACTGGTCGGAAACGGTCTTGAAGACAAAGGCAGTGGGCACGCCGCCGGGGGAGACCACGAACTCCTCGGTCTCGCCGTCAGCGCGGGTAGCCTTGTGATAGTTGCCCTCCATGGGGTTGGGCAGCATATCCACGATGTGATCCAGCAGCATGAGAGAGCCCATGCAGTTGATGCCGGAGCCGCAGAGCACGGGGAACAGGGACAGGTCGCGCACGCCCTGATGCAGACCCTGGATCATTTCGGCATAGGTGAAGTCCTCGCCGCCGAAGAAGCGCTCCATGAACTCCTCGCTGGTCTCGGCCACGGATTCCTTCAGCGCGTCGTTGAACTCGGTGACCACGTCCACCTTGTCGGCGGGCAGCTCGATCTCCACGCGCTTGAGATTCTGCATTTCATAGGCACGCTTGTTCAGCACGTCGATGATGCCGGTGACCTTCTTGCTGTCGTTCCAGATGGGGACGACGATGGGCGCGACCTTGTTGCCGAAGCGCTCGCGCAGGGCCTCGAAGGTGGCGTTATAGTCGCTGTTGTCCTCGTCGGTCTTGGAGATGTAGATGAAGCGGGGCATGTTGCGCTCTTCGCAGTACTTCCATGCCTTTTCCAGACCCACGGAGATGCCGTCCTTGGCGGAGCAGACGATGATGGCGGCGTCGGCAGCGCGCAGCGCTTCCATCACGTCGCCGGCGAAGTCGAACGCACCCGGCGTATCCAGTACATTGATCTTGCAGCCCTTGTACTCCAGCGGTGCCACCGCGGAGGAAATGGAGATCTGACGCTTGGTCTCCTCGGCATCGTAGTCGCAGACGGTGTTGCCGTCGACAACGCGGCCCATACGGTCAAGCGCGCCGGTCACATACAGCAGGCTCTCCACCAGGGTGGTCTTGCCGCTGCCGCTGTGGCCCAGCAGGCAGACATTGCGGATATTCTGTACGGAATAGTTCATGGTCGTTTCTCTCCTTCAATGGATGTATCTGTTCGCCGGACGAGCCGGAAAAACGAGAACGTTTTATGGGCAGAAATGCCCTAACGGGAATATTATACATCTCAAATTTTCCTAATACAATGAAAAAGTTTCGCGCCCTGCCATTTTTGGCAGAACAGCAAAAAACGGCTCTCTTTTTTGTACGAGACGCAAAAAAGAGAGCCATCTTCTTCCGTTTTTTCGCCGCCGTGCGGCAAAGCCCGGCGTTCAGCGCTCCTCCGCCGCAGCAAGGCACGCCTCTGCCAGCAGCTCCAGCACCGCCCAGAAATTCTCATCTGAGTACTCCAGCTCCGCCGAAAAGCGCCGCGCCAGCTCCACCTGGTCGTCCAGAGAAAAGCACCCCTGCCGCCGCCATATGACCGCGCCCAGCTGCCGCAGCAGTCGAAAGCCCAGCACCGCAAAGCCCGCCCGGGCAGCCAGCTCCAGCGCATCCGATGCGTTGGCCAGATGCCGGTAGACCAGATACACCAGCAGCTGCTCGTACTCCGTTTCCCGCCCGGCCATGCAGACATCGAAATCGGCAAGCGGCGGCGTTTCGTCCCGCAGGCTCTCCAGCAGCTCTGTCCAGCCCTCCTCCAGCCGCTCCAGCGCCAAAAGCTCCTCCGCCCACTGCGCGGCCGTCCGGCTGCCGAGTGTGCCGCCGCAGAGCGCAAGCAGCTCCTCCGCCCGCAGTTCCACGGGCTTTGACCGATCCTGCAGCAGAGCGATGGCCTGATCCCGCAGGGCGATGATCTCGTCCTCCGCCTCCGGCTCGCCGGTGCAGCGCAGGCGCATCGGCTCCTTCCGGCCCAGGATCAGCCGCCCCGCCGCCTCGCAGCAGAGACCGAGGCCCGTCTCTACCCGCCCCGGCAGCTCGCAGCGGAAGCGGGGATGATCCGCACAGATCTGGCAGAGCGCCTCCGGCCCCAGCTGCGTAATGAGCTCACAGAGATTCTCGCCGTCCAGAAACGGGCAACGGCCATCCGCCCCCAGGCGGAAATGGGGCTGCTCCTCCCGGTCGATGCAGCGGCGCAGCCGCTGCCCCAGCTCCCCCGGCACAGCGTCGTAGCGGCGAAGGGACGCCTCGTCCACGTCGATCTCCCAGCCGACGCAGCAGCTGTGGCGGCAGTGGGAGGCTGCGCAGACAAATTCATCATAGTAATCCGGCACGACCTGAAGCATAGGCGTTCCTCCTGTCTCAAATACAGCTCTTTCCGCGTCAGTTTACGGCGGCAGGCGCAGAATGTCAACCCCGTCTGCGCCCGGTGCGCAGGCCTCCCGGCAGCAGCAGAGAGCGGAGCCGCAGGGCTCCGCTCTCTGTCTGTCGGTCATACGGTTGTGCCGTGTCGTTCTCAGGCGCTCACTTGGCGCTGCGATAGAGGAAGGACACGATGTGCGCACGGGTGCAGC
>CAYPWQ010000158.1:0-3000 GCA_964414495.1 uncultured Oscillospiraceae bacterium | reverse complement strand
ATTAAAAGGCTTGGTAATGTAATCATCTGCTCCGATATTCAGCCCCAGAATCTTGTCTGTGTCCTCGCTCTTGGCCGTGAGCAGGATCACCGGCACATTGGAGATCTCGCGGATCTTCGTCAGGGCGGTGAGACCGTCCATCTCCGGCATCATCACGTCCAGCAGGATCAGATGGATGTCCTCGTGCATCAGCACGGACAGCGCCTCGCGCCCCGTGCCCGCGCGGAACACCCGATAGCCCTCCGCCGTGAGATAGATCTCCAGCGCGTTGAGGATGTCTTTTTCGTCGTCACAGATGAGAATATTTTGCATGGTCAGAACCTCCGTGAGGTGTTTTTTGATACTACCATCATACAGAAAAGCGAATTAAGAAACAATGGGGAGATTTTTAAAAAATGATTAACGGCTGGCCAAAAAGCCGTCGAAAACAGCGAAAAAGCAGCGCTTTCGCGCTGCTTTTCATCTCATTTGGTGGGCAGCGTCGGCATGGAGACGCGGTGCGGGATTGGCTTCCACTCCACCCTTTTGAAGATGGCCGCCATGGAAACAGGGAGATAGGTGAACATGAACAGGGGGAAGGTGAAGGCGTAGAGCACCTTCTTTGCGGCGGAGGTGTGGATCCGCTTCCACTCGGTCACAGTGGTGACGGAGCCGATGAAGAACAGCGTGAGATACATGCTGAGCAGGTATTCCGCCAGGGGCCGCAGAACGGCCAGCAGGGATGCGCCGCCCAGCAGCGCCGTCAGGCTCATGCCCAGATTCAGCACCACAGCGATGGTGGAGAGGATCAGCGCGGGCATGATGACCATAGTCATGTCGAAGCAGGCGAAGCGGCCCCGCAGCGTGCCGCGGATCAGGCTCCGGCCATACTTCTGAAAGACCTGCAAATACCCCTTGGCCCAGCGCAGGCGCTGACGGCAGGAGGTGCGGAAGGAGGTGGGCTGTTCGTCATAGAACACGGCCTCCGGGCAGAAGCCGATGGTCTCGCCGTCCAGCACATGATGAACGGTGAACTCGATATCCTCCGTCAGCAGGTGGAAGGGCCAGCCGTTGGTCTTTTGCAGGATGCGGCGGCTGAAGAGAAAGCCCGTGCCGGAAACGGCGCAGCTGGTGCCGAGAAGGGAGCGGGCATGGTTCAGATAGCGGGACTCCCGCAGGAACCAGAGGGCGTAGCCGGCGCTGACCCAGTTGTCGCCGTAATTCTTGGAGTTGCGGTAGCTGGTGACGATCTCATACCCGCCGGAGAAGGTGCGGTTCATCTCGCGGATGTAGTCCGGTTCCAGCACATTGTCCGCATCGAAGACGAAATAGCCGTCGAAGCCCTCGGGATAGTCCGCGCCGATGTGCTGCAGCAGCGCGTCCATGGCATAGCCCTTGCCGACGCAGAGCTGGTTGAAGCGCTCGTACACCACCGCGCCGCCCGCCCGGGCGATGTCGGCGGTATCGTCGGTGCAGTTATCTGCCATGACGAAAACGGTGATGAGGGAACTGTCATAGCTCTGGCGGCGGAGGGAGGCCAACAGGTCGCCGATGACCGCCGATTCATTGCGTGCACAGATCAGCACGGCAAAGCGATGGGGCTTTTCCTGCGAATAGGACTGGGGCTTTGCCAGCAGCGGCACGGGGAGATAGAAAAACTGGTAGAGATAGCAGAGAAAAAAGAGGATCGAAACGATCTGATTCAGCGTAAAGAGAATATTTTCCATGTTGATCGCGCCTTTCTGTGTCAGTAAGAGCTGTTTCCGCGTCCCGCGGGTCATGGCGCTATCATAGCGGATGACCGCCTTAAGAAACAATCAGCCGGGGCTTTAAGGTTTCCTTAAGTCCGCGGGGACAGAAGGGCGCAGCAGGGGAGGGCTTCATTTTTTGCCGATGCGTTCCCTGCCGCTACATCGGCCGCAGAGCAGGCCCAGTGCGATGTACAGCACGGACACCGGCAGGATAAAGAATCCGGTGTTCAATCCCGCCCAAGAACCGGCGCAGATGCTCGCACCAGGAGGCGAGCTTCCTGATACTGCAGCACTTTTTCCAATTTACCGCAGGAATTATCGCCAACCGGAACTGAAATTCCTGTCAAGGAAGGCAATTTCCTCCTATGATGGTGGCAGGGAGGTGATTCTTTGGTGGTCAAGCTGAGCCATCAAATACTGAGAAGCAAGATGGCAGAGCGGGGCCTGAAACAGGAATCGTTCGCGGAGATGCTGGGGATCTCGGCCCGGCATGTGAGGAACCTTTGTTATAAAGACGTGGATATATCCGTCTCGCTGTGCTACCGGCTCAGCGTGATCTTTGATACGTCCATGGAGAGCCTCTTGACCTGTTCAGAAGAAGCTGTTGAAGAGGAGTGCGTACTCAGCGTCGGCTGATACCATAAATCCATTAACAGGAGGTTTGTGTATGGTAACGTCCAAACAGAATCTGCACCGCAGTGCAGAGGCTTATCGAACGCCCATGCCAATTACTCATCGATACGTTGCCCGTAATTCGGACGCCTACCTCTGCCCGCGCTGCGGGATCCCGCTGGAACTGGAGTTTGTGCGGTTTTGCTACTGCTGTGGGCAGTGCCTTGACTGGCAGACATATCAACAGGCGATTCCCGTTCGCTTCTTTGTTTATCGGCGAGGATATACCGTATGATCGGGAACGCCCCGGAGCGATCAGCTCCGGGGCGTTTTTCCCTCTTTTCAGCGCGGGAAAAATATGATATATTGAATTAATTGACATTGATCCGACGAACGGAGGAAACACAGCGATGCTCTTTGATTTTTTAACACCGCACTGGCTGAACCGGGCTCATGTCTATCACGGTGAGCAGGACGCCATGCGCTATCGCTTCCGCATGGATGCCAAGGAAAAGACCGTGGAGGCATCCGCATACACCAGGGTCTGCTTTGAGGCGGCGGAGGATGTGGTGACCGAGACCTTCCCCTGGGATGAAGAGGGCGTTGCCTCCCTGCGCGTCTGGATGCAGGCCCAGTATGACCGCATCATGCGCGAAGG
>CAYPWQ010000157.1:0-3002 GCA_964414495.1 uncultured Oscillospiraceae bacterium | reverse complement strand
GCCAGGGTGCTCTTGCCGGAGCCGGTGGCGCCCACCAGCGCGGCGCACTGCCCGCCGGCAAGGGAGAAGGAAAGCTGCGAGAGCACGGGTGCGCCCTCGCCATAGCGGAAGCAGACCTGCTCCACTGAAAGGCCGCTGCCGTCCGATGCGGCGGGGCAGGGCTGCGGCGACGCTTCCTCCGCCAGCGCCAGCAGCTCGCGGATGCGCCCAGCGGAGGCACCGGCGCGGATGATCCGCGTCAGCATCCCCGCAATGGAGGAGAGATTGGTGATGATGATGGTGAGAAAGGTCAGAAAGGAATAGAGCTCGCCCAGAGTCAGCTCGCCCGCGGCGGCATAGCTGCTGCCGCGGAGAAGCACGGCGGCCGTGACGAAGGAAAGGGAGACCGTGGCCGTGGGCCGCAGCAGGAGCGAGCGCCGCACCGCCCGCAGGGAGGCATCGGCAAGGTCGCCGCTGGCAGCGTCAAAGCGACGCTGCTCCTGCCCCATGCGCCCGAAGGCGCGGATGACCCGCACGGCGATCAGATCCTCCTGCACCACGCTGCAGAGCCGGTCCAGCTTTTCCTGCACCGCGAGGAAGCGGGCAGAGCAGCTGACGATCAGCCGCCGCAGCAGGAAGAACAGCGGCGGCAGCGCCGCCAGCAGGAGCAGCGACAGGCGCAGATGGATGCGGCAGGTCATCACAAGGGACACCAGCACCATGATGGGGATGCGGATCATCATGCGGATGCTGATGACAAAGGCGGTCTGGATGTTGCTGATGTCGTTGGTGATGCGGGTGATGAGCGAGCCGGAGGAAAAGCGGTCCAGCTCTTCGGCAGGGAGCGCCAGGATCCGGCGGAAAACGGCGGAGCGGAGATTCGCGCCATAGCCCTGAGATGCCTGGGCAGCGAAATACACGCCAAGGACACCGCAGACGGCGGAGACCAGACACAGCAGCAGCATCCGCCCGCCGGTCCGCAGCACAAAGGCGGTGTCCTGCCGGGGGATGCCGATGTCGATGATGTCCGCCATGAGCGAGACGATGAAAAGCTCTGCCACGGTGTCTGCGATGACCAGCAGCGGCGTGACAAGCGTCTGCGTCCGATAGCCCTCCAGATGCCGGAGGAGCTGCTTATGAAACATGAGTGATCCTCCTGACAGATGTTAGGGAAAAAGGATAACACCGGGACGAACCCGATGGGACAGTCAAAGTCAGGTGCGCGGAAAGCGGGGAAAACGTGAAAAACCGGGGGAGCAGAGGATAGCAGAAAGTGTTGGGGGCAGAGCCCCCAACACTTTTTTCAGAAAACGGATGGGAAATGCCTTACTTCAGGGTGGAGCGGGACAGAATGGTGGTGACCTCCTCGTCGCTCAGCTCGTACTGGAAGAACAGGGAGTAGTACTCCTTCACGACCTCGCTCATGTCATAGTCGAACACCTCGGGATAGAGCAGGTTGCCCAGCCACTGGAAGCCGCACAGCAGGGAGACGCAGGCAGGACGGTCGATCATGTTGTCCAGACCGTAGGGAACTTCATAGAAGTTACCGTTCTTCACAGCGGGCAGATCCTGCCAGTTGCCCACGGCCTTGCCGTCAGCCAGATCCTGATAGATGGAGGTGGCGTCGGGGGTGTAGATGGAGTCGGTGGGGCAGAACACCACGCAGTCGGGGTTCCAGGACATGATCTGCTCCATGTTGACGTTCACGCGGCCGTATCTGCCGCCGTCACCGGCGGTCTCTGCCACGTTGATGGCGCCGACCTTGGAGAAGGCCTGGGCGTGGGGAGAGCCCTCGGGATCGGTCTGCAGACCCTCGTCGCCCTCGGCATAGTAAACGGACACGCGATCCTCGTCAGCGATGGTGGCGGCGCGGGCCTCCACATCGTCCAGCACGCGGCGGGCATAGACGGCCAGCTCCTCGGCGCGCTCGGTGCGGCCCAGCAGGTCGCCCATGAAGCGATAGGTGCTGTCCAGCGCCTCGATCTCATAGCTGATCATGATGACGGGGATGTTGGTCTGGTTCTGCAGCTCGTCCACCTTGGAGATGTTCTCATCAGAGATCTCGCAGACGTTCAGCACGAAGTCGGGGGAAAGCGCCACCAGCTCCTCGGGGTTCATGGTCTTCTTGCCGGAGTTGTCGCCGAGAATGGGCAGGTTGGCGAACTCCTCGGTGTAGAAGCGGGCCTCGCCCTCGGTGGGGGTGAAGCTGATGCTGCCGATGAGGTCACGGGCCAGGGTGTACATGAAGATCTTGGCCATGGAGTCCCAGCAGACGACCTTGGTGACTTCGGTGGGGATGGTCACGGTGCGGCCGGCCATGTCGGTGATCTCGCGGGTGGTGGGGGCTTCGGGTTCGCCTTCGCCCTCGCCCTCGGGTGCGGACTGCTGACCGCCGCAGGCGGAGAGCAGCATGACCAGAACCAGAAGCAGGCTGGTCAGACGGGTAAACTTCTTCATTCTCATTTCTCCTTTTGTGTTTTTTGCGTTTATTCTGGAAACACCCGCACGCGGGTGGCTTCCCTGACGAACTGTTCCCGGTGTCCGCCCTGCCGGATGGCGAGCTTCATGGCCTCCGGCCGCTGGATCATGGTTCCGGCCAGCACGTTGGCCCCGTGCCGGAACAGGATGGGGGAGAGGGGAACGCTGGGGCCCACCAGCACCGTCTCCGCCTGCTGCGAGAGCTGCAGAAGGCGGGGAAGGGTCTTGTTGACCATGGTGGAGCCGGTGATAAAGACATAGTCCTGCTCCGGCAGGACGTATTCGCAGGCGCTGTCCGGCAGATCGCCCGGCTGGAGCTGCTTTTCCAGCACCACCAGGTCGCAGACATCGCGGCACTGCTCGATCATGTAGAAATGGCCGACAACGGCCACCTTTTTCCCCGCCAGCAGGGAGCGGTAATAGGTAAAGGCGCTTTCGTTGTTGCTTTCGTATTCAAAGTGCTGCCGGCGCACCCGGTCGGGGCGGTTGTGATAGGCGTTGATGTCGGCAACGCCCAGCGACGCCAGCTGGAAATCCCAGCTCTT
>CAYPWQ010000156.1:0-3008 GCA_964414495.1 uncultured Oscillospiraceae bacterium | reverse complement strand
ACGAGCAGATGATCAAGGAGATGCAGCGCAACGCCGCGTTCATGGACCCGACGAGGGCTGCCGCCCACCTGGTCGGCGCCCAGGCCAGCGCCATGCAGTCCGCCGCCAGCAACCAGAGCGCCGGCCCCGCCATGGCCTTCATGGGCATGAACATGGCCGGTCAGGCGGGCGGCATGAACGCCCAGAGCCTGTTCCAGATGGGTCAGCAGCAGATGCAGCAGGCGCAGATGCAGCAGCAGGCGGCCCCCGCGGCCCCGGCCGGCTGGACCTGCTCCTGCGGTCAGAGCGGCATCAGCGGCAACTTCTGCCCCAACTGCGGCAGCAAGAAGCCGGAGCCCAAGCCCGCCGCCGCAGGCTGGAAGTGCAGCTGCGGTGCCACCGCCACCGGCAAGTTCTGCCCCGAGTGCGGCGCGCCCAAGCCCGCCGACGAGGGCTGGATCTGCGCCTGCGGCGCGGTGAACAAGGGCAAGTTCTGCGCCGAGTGCGGCGCAAAGAAGCCCAGCGGCGTGCCGCAGTATCGCTGCGACAAGTGCGGCTGGGAACCCGAAAAGGGCACGAAGCCGCCCAAGTTCTGCCCGGAGTGCGGCGACCCCTTTGACGACGGCGACATCGTGGGATGAAACGCCGGATGTGGAAGCTTTTTCTGGCAGCACTGCTGCTGACGGCCCTGGTGCTGGGCGGCAGGCTGCTCTTCCGCACGTTCGTCACGGACCGGGTCACGGATAAGGATGGTATGGAGAATCCCTTTGTCACCGAAACGGCGGAGGAAAGCGCAGCGACTGACGATCAGGAAACCAAAAACTGAAATAACAACAAAAAGGAGCGTTGAACGATGGGACTGTTTGGAAATCTTTTTGAAAAGAAGGAATGCTCCGTCTGCGGCGGCGAGATCGGCCTGCTGGGCAATCGCAAGCTGGAGGACGGCAACCTCTGCAAGGACTGCGCCAAGAAGCTCTCTCCCTGGTTTTCCGAGCGCCGCCATTCCACGGTAGAGGAGATCAAGCAGCAGCTGGCCTACCGCGAGGAGAACAAGAAGAAGGCGGCGCAGTTCAGCACCAGCCGCTCCATCGGCGAGGAGTGGAAGCTCCTGCTGGATGAGAGCCATGGCTGGCTCGCTGTGACGAGATCCAGAAATCTGGCCGAGGCCAACCCCGACATTCTGGCCTTCCAGGATGTCACCGGCTGCCGCATGGATCTGGACGAGAACCGCACCGAGCTGCTGCGGGACGGCCCCAACGACAAGAAGATCAGCTACAACCCGCCCCGCTATGAGTATACTTACAATTTCGACATCGTCATCACCGTCAGCAACCCCTATTTCGACGAGATGCGCTTCCGCCTCAATCCCAGCACGATCCGGGTGGAGCAGGGCGTTTCCAGCGGCGTCGGCGGCAACTTTGGCCGTCTTCTCGACTCGCTGGCCAACAGCGGCTTTGATCCCATGAACGATCACGAGTACCGTCAGTACTATCAGATGGCGCAGCAGATCTGCGAGGAGGTGCGCCGGATCCAGGCGCTGGCTTCCGGCACGCCGTATGTTCCCCAGGGCGGCCAGCAGTATGGCCAGCCGGTGAATCCCCAGTATGGCCAGCAGTATGGTCAGCCGGTGAATCCCCAGTATGGCCAGCAGTACGGTCAGCCGGTGAATCCTCAGTACGGCCAGCAGTATGTGCCGCAGGGCAATCCCCAGTATGGCCAGCAGGCCGCGCCTCAGGCGGCACCTGTCGACGGCCCCTGGGTCTGCCCCGCCTGCAACGGGCAGAACAGCGGCGGCAAATTCTGCGAGTACTGCGGCGCTCCCAAGCCCCAGTGACCAATTGAGCCTTGTCGGTTTTGCTGCTGTGAGGCAGAGATCGTAGTACGATCCCACGGACTGTCTTTCCGGACAGAAAGGAAATGGATCATGAAGCACACAAAAAAGCTGTTGGCCGCTTTGCTGGCCCTGACTTCGTGTCTCGCCCTGACCGCCTGCGGCGGCGGAGAGCCGGCGGCACCGTCGGCGGACGACGATCCCGCACCGGAGGAGCCCGGTGTCACCGGAGAGCTCCGGTCCCATGGCGACTTTGCCTCTGTGCTGGTGCCGGAGGGGTGGACGCTGGAGCCCTATCAGGATGAGGAATACTACGTTGCCATCAGGCGCTCCAACGACCGCTGCTTCGAGCTCACCAACTACTATGACAACGAGGGTGGCATGAAAAGCCTCTATGAGTACGGCAAGACCGTTTACACCGACGAGCAGACGGAGATCAGCGGCAGCTACAACGGTATCCGGTGGACCGGCTTTCAGTACCACGAGACGGCCCAGCTGTACAGCTTCCGGGTGTATACCACGGATCTGGGCCTGAATTATCTGATGGTCGCCGGCACCGGCTATGCCTTTGACAGCCCCGAGGCGGAGGCCGTTCTGAGTTCCATCGTGATGGCGCGGTAAGCGGCTCACACAGCCCCCAAAACACATTGACCCCAGCGACAAACTGTACCGTTCAACCCGGCTGATCCACAATTTTGAAAGGAGATTCACATGAAAAAGTTCTTCGCAATGCTTCTGGCTCTTGTCATGGTGCTTTCCCTGGCCGCCTGCGGCGGCAGCGGCGGTGGGGAAGAGAGCAAGCCCGTGGAGGAAGTCTACGGTCTGGATCTGGAGTCCACGGCAGAGCAGCCCATGTCCGAGGAGCGTGGGGAGCGTGACGCGCTCTATACCGCGTACAAGGATCATTTCGGCGATGTGACCATGTTCTCCGGCACCGAGTTCGCCAAGATGACCTACAATGACCTGAAGGAACTGCTCGGCGTGGACGCAAGCTATTACTACTACGACGAAAACTCCTCTGCGCAGACCTTTGTCTGGCAGACCAGCGACAGTGAGACTGCCAAGCTGGCCTTCTTCTTCCGGTTCGACGAGCTGTACGCGCTCGGCTCCAGCAACATGCACTGATATCCGATGCGGGGCGGCCGTTTGCTGAGGTAAGATAGCGTAACCATTTTTGTGTGGTGAGCTATCTTCCTCA
>CAYPWQ010000155.1:0-3017 GCA_964414495.1 uncultured Oscillospiraceae bacterium | reverse complement strand
GGAAATCCTGACCCAGCTTGGTGGTCATGATCCACTTGGTGAAGGCTGCCAGCAGCACGATGGCCGCCACCGTGCCGAGAGGCACCTTGCGCACCATGGTGAGGGAGTTCTTCGTGAGGGTCGCCACCAGGAAGAGGATGGCGATGCCGGCGCTGACGGCGGCATAGACCACGAACTTCCACTTGTTCATGCGCTCCTGACCGGGCTTCAGCTTACGGAAGAACTGGTTCCACAGCAGGTACACCAGCACCAGCGCGCCGCAGACGGTCATAAAGGGAGCGAAGGGCACCTGCACCAGCTCCTCCAGAGAGTACTTGATGGTGTCCATATCCACGGTCATACGCAGGCCGATGTCACCGGGCAGCAGCATGGGATGGCCCGCCGTGACGGGGATCACCGCGCCGATGAGGAACAGCACGATGAACATGTAAACGCCGTTGCCGAAGTAGCCGACGATCAGGGAGGCGATCATCTCCTGACCGCGGGTCTTGTTGTACAGCGTGCCGGTGAGCCAGCCGCAGAGGACGGCGATGGGCAGCGCCAGCAGGATGCAGAGCATGAAGCCGCCGAAGCCGCCGATCTCATGGTAGCGCACAAAGATGACGGCCAGCTGGCCCGCCATGGCACCCACCACGATACCGAAGTTCAGGCCCAGGCCCGCGATGACCGGAATGATCAGCGCCAGCACCAGGAAGGCATTGCGGTAAATACGGTTGCAGAGCTCAGTGAGGAACCAGTTGATGGTCACGCCCTTGGCCAGAGCGAAGCCGACAATGATGAACGCGCAGAAGATCAGGGTCACGATGTTGTCCAGCAGCCAGTCCTTGACATTGAAAGCGGGCTTGCCGCCTGCCTGTTTGGTGATGCGGGGAGCAGCCATTATCGGTCGCCTCCTTTCTTGACCTGCGTCAGTGCGTAAAGGATGACGCCGTTCTGAATGATCTGTCTCATGATATCGGAGAGGTCGGTGCCGGAGAAGAGCTGGTTGGCCACGGGCATGGCCGCGGTCATCAGGCCCTGGAACAGGAACACACCCAGCACCACGTTCACGCAGTTGGCCTTGGCCGCGGTAGCGCCGCCGATGAGCACTGCCGCCACTGCGGGGAAGGACATCATCATGGGACCGTTATAGAGCTGGGCATAGCCATAGCCCTGGGCATAGAGGATGATGCCCACACCGGCGAGAACGGTGGAGAGAATGTTGGCGAGGACGCGGCTGCGGTCGATGTTCAGACCGGCTGCCTCGGCAAAGCGGGGGTTCACACCGCCGGCATAGATGGCAAGGCCGGACTTGGTGCGGAAGAAGGTCGCCACCATCAGGCAGCCCAGCAGCAGCACCAGCAGCATACCGGTGGGCACATAGACCTCGCCGATCTGGAAGGCCAGCAGCTTGGAGATCAGGCCGTCTGCCGAGAAGCTGTCCAGCTGGATGGTCTCGCGCAGACCGGAGCCCAGCATCCAGCCCATCTTGCGGTTGGAAAAGGGCAGCATCAGCCAGAGAATGTTGAAGAATGCCACGATGGAGAAGCCGGTGTAGGTGGCGATGGTCATTTCAGAACCCTTCACCGCGTTCATCAGCTTACCATAGCCCCAGCCCATGAGCGTGCAGAGCACGATAGCCAGCGCGCAGGAGGCTGCCATCAGCGTCCAGCCGGAGAGATCCAGCTGCATGCAGCACACGAGAGCGAACAGGCCGCCCTCGATGCCGATGGGCAGCGCGAAGTTGGGGCCGGTACCGGACTTGATGGCCGGCACCATGGCGAGAACCAGCAGGCCGTTCATGCCCACACGGTTGAGAATGTCGCTGAACAGGGTCTGGAGAGACTGACCCTGAGCGGCTGCAGTGGCAAACACCACGATCAGCAGGGCGGAGACCGCCAGCGTCGGGATGCCGATCTTCTGTACCAGCTTTTTCATCAGTCCTCACTCCCCTCTTTCTTTTCTTCCCCGCCTGCGGAGGAACCGGACATCATCAGGCCGTATTCCGCGTCAGGCGCATCGGGAGGCAGCTCGCCTGCCACCTTGCCCTCGCAGATGATGAGGACGCGGTCGCAGATGCTGCGCAGCTCGGCGAGCTCGGAGCTCGTCATGATAATGGTCATGCCTCTCTCCTCAGAGAGCTGCTTCAGCAGGTCGAGGATCAGCTTCTTCGCGCCGATGTCGATGCCGCGGGTGGGCTCGGACACCAGCAGCAGCTCCGGCTCCTGCGTCAGGGCGCGGGCCACGCACACCTTCTGCTGGTTGCCGCCGGAGAGTGCGCCCGCCGTCTGTGCGGCGGAGGTGCAGCGGATATCCAGATCCTTGATCATCTTGTCCGCGTGCTCGCGGATGGCCTTCTGGTCGCTGATCTTGAACAGGCCCATGCTCTTGAGGAACTTATCCTCGGTCTGCAGGGCGGTAAAGGCGATGTTCAGGTCGATGGGGCTGTCCAGCAGCAGGCCCACGCCCTTGCGATCCTCGCACACGAAGGCGAGGCCGGCCTTGATGGCGTCCTTGGGGCTGTTGAACTTCAGCTCCTGCCCCTTGAACAGCAGCTTGCCGTCCGCCGGGTACAGGCCCATGATACCGTTGGCGATGCCCAGCTTGCCCTGGCCGGCCAGACCGCCGATGCCCAGGATCTCGCCCTTGCGCACCTTGAGATCCACGCCCTTGACTTCCTCGCCGGGCATTTTCACGCGGAGCTTTTCCACCTCCAGCAGGATCTCATCCGAGATCTGGCGGGCACCCTCCTGACGGTCAATGGTCAGGGCGCGGCCCACCATGAGACGGGCGATCTCTGCGGCGGTGATGTTCTTGGTCTCCTCCGTGGCCACCCACTCGCCGTCGCGCAGCACGGTGACACGGTCAGAGACCTGAATGATCTCGTCGAGACGGTGGCTGATGAAAACGATGCCGATGCCCTTGGCAGCCAGGCGCTTGATGGCGGCCAGCAGGTTCTCGGTCTCCGTCTCGGTCAGCACGGCCGTGGGCTCGTCGAACACCAGGAAACGGATGCCGGTCTTGTCGATCTCGCGGGC
>CAYPWQ010000154.1:0-3021 GCA_964414495.1 uncultured Oscillospiraceae bacterium | reverse complement strand
GTGCCGCATCCCGGGGACAGGCGCAGCAAGGTGCTCGTCCTGACGGAACGGGCCATGGCGAGAAAAGAGGAGCTGCTGGCTCTGGCCGACAGTCTGGAGCGGCAGATGACCGAAAACCTGAACGTGGAGGAATGCGGACAGCTGGCCTTCCTCCTGACGAAAATGCTGAAAGGATAAGGAGATGTCATTATGGATCTGAACGACAAGATCTGGAACCCGTGGCACGGCTGCCACAAGTGCAGCGAGGGCTGCCAGAACTGCTATGCCTATTTTCTGGACAAGCGCTATGGCAGAGACACCAATGAGGTGCTGAAGAACAAATCCGACTTCAATCTGCCCATCAAGAAGGATCGCGCCGGGAACTGGAAGCTGCCCAGCGGCTCCTTTGTCCGCGTCTGCATGGCCAGCGATTTCTTCATCGAAGAGGCCGACGCCTGGCGGATCGAGGCCTGGGACTTCATCCGTCAGCGTCCGGACGTGACCTTTTCCCTGCTGACCAAGCGGGCGGAGCGCATCAGGGACTGCCTGCCCTCCGACTGGGGTGAGGGCTGGGACAACGTGTCCTTCTCCGTCTCCTGCGAGAATCAGAAACGGCTGGAGCAGCGCCTGCCCTATCTGCTGGACCTGCCCGCCAAGCACCGCTGGGTCAGTCTGAAGCCCTTCATCGGCGAGATCGACATTGCCCCCTATCTTGCCGACGGCAGGATCGAGACGGTGCTGGCCGGCGGCGAGAACTATCTGGGCTCCCGCCCGCTGCACTATGAGTGGGTGAAAAAGGTATACGATGCCTGCGCAGAAAACGATGTGCAGCTGATCTTCGGGCAGACGGGCAACGTCTTCATCAAGGATGGCAAGGAATACAAGATCCACAACCGCACCGAGCAGATGGTGCAGGCGCTGAAAAGCGGCCTGAACTATCCCGCCAAGGACATTGAGGCGGAGGTCGAGGCCATCTACGCGCGCAAGGCTGCCATAAAAGCTGCCATGGAAGCGAAGCGTAAGCCACGGGAAGAAGACAAATTTCACTGCTGAGGGGGAAACAACATGAAGGATCTGGATCGTCTGGGACTCGGCACCATGGGCATGTCCATCGTGCGCAATCCCGAAAACTCCGTCAAAACCATCCACGCCGCGCTGGACGCCGGCATCACGCTCTTCAACACCGGCGAATTTTACAACGCCAGCGAAAGCGAGCTGATCATGGGTCAGGCGCTGAAGGGCGTGAAGCGGGACAGCTATTTTCTCTCTGTCAAGTTCGGCGTGCTGCCCTCCCCGGAGGGCGGCATCTACGGGCTGGACGTAAAGCCTCACAATGTGAAGGGGCATCTCACCTACTCCCTGCGCCGTCTAGGGCTGGACTACATTGACCTCTATCAGCCCGCCCGCATGGACACCACCGTTCCCGTGGAGGAGCTGGTGGGGGCCATCGCCGAGCAGGTGCAGGCAGGCTATGTAAAGCACATCGGCCTGACTATGGTGGACGCAGAGACCCTGCGCCGCGCCTGCAAGGTGCATCCCATCCACACGGTGGAAATGGAATACTCCCTTCTGAACCGCAGCATCGAGCGCGAGCTGATCGCCGCGGCAAAGGATCTGGGCGTGAAGGTGCTGGCTTTCGGCACGGTGGGTCACGGTATGCTGCGGGATGATATCCTGACCGCGCCCGCAGGCACCCTGCCGCCCCGCGGGATGCTCTCCCCCGAATACCGGGAGAAGAATCTCGCCCTGGTTCGCAAGGTCAAGGAGATCGCGGACGAATTGGGCGTGAGCCTCTCGCAGCTGGCGCTGGCGTGGAGCCTTGCGAAATACGACCATATGCAGAGTCTGGTCGGCACAACGAATCCCGAACACCTGCGCGCTGCCATCGACGCGCTGAAGCTGGAGCTGACGGCGGAGGACATCACCCGCATCGAATCTGCCATTCCCGCCGAACAGGTGGGCGGCATGGGGATGCGGAACTTCGTCTTTACCGACGGAAAAATGTCTCTCGCCTGAGCGGAAAGGAACACAGCATGAACGAGCCTTTGACCTTTTATCCCAAGCATCCCTCTCCCCTGAAGACCCACCGGATCGAAACGAAGCCCATGCCGCTTCTGCCGCAGGACGCGCCCTTCGCGGTGCGGCCTCTCTGCGAGGCATTCCAGACGGATCTGCAGGCGGCGCTGCACCTCTACGAGGACAAACGTTTCGAAGTCACCGGTGTCGCCGTCAAGGTGGGCCCGGATGTACACGACAAGCCCTCCATCGAGCTCTCCGACTGCGTGGACGGGCAGACCTTTGCCCTGACGATCTTTCCAACGGACGAGCATTACAGCCGCGTCGCTGTCGGCGACCGGGTAACGGTGCGGGCCAACTATCTCGTTTTCAGCAACTGGTTCGGCGTGGTGATGAAGCACAGCGAGCTGGTGCGGGTGGAGAAAGCCCATGACTGAGCTGAAGTATCCCCTCTTCGACGGCGAACGGATCTGGGAAGGGGCGGTCGTCACCGTGGAGAGCGGCGTCATCACTGCCGTGCGCGAATGTGATCCCGCGGAGTGCAGCCCGGGCCTTCTGCTGCCCGGACTGATCGACGCCCACGTTCATATGGTGGAGAGCGCCCAGATCTCGGCGCTGCTCCGCAGCGGCATTGCCGCCGTCTGCGATGTCAGCGCCCCCGCAGAGCTGGCAGAGACCTCCCGGCAGCTGACCCTTGTGCGCTCCGGCGGCATGGCCATGGGCATCGTGCTGGATCCGCGGGGCTATGTGGAAAAGGCCGCCGCCAGCGGCGCACAGTATATCAAGGTGCTGCTGTTCAACACGCTCTCCATCGGCGGGCCCGCCCTGCGGGGCATCGTCCGCGCCGCCCACGAGCGGGGCCTGAAGGTGGCCGTTCACGCGACGGAGGTCGCCACCGTCCGGCAGGCGGTGGAGGCCGGGGCGGACATTCTGCTCCATGTGCCGATGAAGGAGTCCTTCCCTCCGGCGCTGGCGGAGACCATCGCGGAAAAGGGCATCGCCGTGGCCCCCACCCTTGTGATGATG
>CAYPWQ010000153.1:0-3028 GCA_964414495.1 uncultured Oscillospiraceae bacterium | reverse complement strand
TGAGGTAATAGAGTATGATAAGACAAGATAAAGCATACTGTGAATTGTTCCCCACCATGAAGCCCCTGGACTGATGAGATGACCGCGCCGCGCTTTCCCCGCTCCCGCGCAGGAGAAGGGAAGGGGCGGCGCGTTCCCCCGAAAAGACAACGGACGAAGGAGAAAGCGAATGGACGCGATCCGCAGCAAACAGAATCCCCTCTGCATCCATCTGCGGCGGCTCGCCGACTCCCGGAGCTATCGCCGGGAGCGGGGCGAGTTTTTCTGTGACAGCCCAAAGCTGCTGGAGGAGGCGCTGCACTGGGGCGCGGAGGTCCGCGCCGTGCTGTACACGGCGGACGCGGCGCTGCCGCCGCTGCCCGCGGGCATCCGCGCGGCGGAGGTGACGGCGGAGGTCATGCGCTCGGTGAGCCCCATGGAGGCCCCGCAGGGCGTGGTGTTCTCCTGCGCCATGCGCGAGAGCACCCCGCCGGCGCTGCTGACGGGCAGCCGCTATCTGGTGCTGGACGGCATCCAGGATCCGGGGAATCTGGGCACCATGCTGCGGACGGCGGATGCCTTCGACTGCGAGGGCCTGTTCCTCCTTCCCGGCTGCGCGGATCTCTATAATCCCAAGACCCTGCGCTCGGCCATGGGCGTGTTGTTCCGCCGCTCCGTCTGGCGCTGCGAGCTGGAGACCCTGTGCGCCCTGCTGCGGGAGGAGGATATCCCCCTCTACGGCGCGGCTCTGCAGGAGGATACGGCGGATGTGCGGACGCTAGACATGAAGCGCTGCGCCGTGGCCATCGGCAACGAGGGACACGGGCTCAGCGAGGCGGTGCTGCGCCGCTGCGACCGCACGGTGAAGATCCCCATGTCGGAGCGCTGCGAGTCCCTGAACGCCGCGGCCGCCGCCGCGGTGCTGCTGTGGGAGATGTACCGCTGAATCAGCGGGAAGGGAGGATGCGACCATGTCGAATCTGAAATACTGGCTCTGGCTCAGCTCACTGGAGGGGCTGAGCAATCTCAGCCGCCTGCGGCTGCTGGCGCAGCTGGGCTCACCGGAGAGCGTGTATTACGCCTCGGAGGAGGAGCTGGCCCGGGTGGAGGGCCTTTCCCGCGGGCAGGTGAAGCTGCTGGCGGAGAAGAGCCTGGCCGGAGTCGACCGCATCCTCGGCCGCTGCGAGGAGCTGGGTCTGCGCGTGCTGACGCTGCAGGACGCGGAATATCCCGCGCGGCTCAAAAGTATTTTCGACCCGCCGGTGCTGCTCTATGTGAAGGGGCGGCTGCCGACGGTGGACGAGGAAGTGACCATCGCCATGGTGGGCACCCGCGGCGCAACGCCCTATGGCGTGCGCTCGGCGGAGGAGCTGGGCTATGGACTGGCCAAGCAGGGCGCGGTGGTGGTCTCCGGTATGGCGGAGGGCATCGACGCTGCGGCTCTCCGGGGCGCGCTGCGCGCCGGCGGACGGACGATCTCCGTCCTTGGCGGCGGCATCGACGTGATCTATCCCAAGGAGAACCGCTATCTCTATGAGGACGTGGCCGCGTCCGGCGCTCTTATCACGGAGTACGCGCCGGGGACAGAGCCCCGGGGCGAGCATTTCCCCATCCGCAACCGCATCATTGCGGGCCTTTCTCTGGGCACTGTGGTGGTGGAAGCACCCGAGCGGCGCAGCGGTGCATTGAATACCGCCCACACCGCGCTGGAGCAGGGCCGCGACGTGTTCGCCGTGCCCGGCGGCATCGACGCGGAGATGAGCCGCGGCTGCAACCGCCTGATCCGGGAGGGTGCGGCGCTGGTGACGGAGGCATGGGACATTCTGAGAGAATATCAGGCCGTCTATCCGGAAAAGGTAGCGGCAAAGCAGGTGGAAGCACCGGACGAGCTGGGCTATCAGGCGCGGCAGCGGAAGGCTGCCCAGCGCCGGGAGGAGCGCGAGCAGGAGGAGAAGGAAGCCCTCCGCACGGTCTCTCTCGGCAGCATGAGCCTCAGCGACGATCAGGCCGCCGTGCTCCGCGTGCTGGACACGGAGGAGCCCATGCAGGCGGACGAGGTGATCGAGGCCGCAGAGCTCACCGCGCGGCGGGTGCTGTCCGCGCTGACGGTGCTGGTCATGGACGGCCTTGCGGAGGAGGACAGCGGCAAGCGCTTCCGCCGCACCGTGGAGCTCACGGATTGAGCTCAGAGGGCAGGAGCAGAGGCTCCTGCCGCAGACCGCGCGGCGCCGCCGCGCGAACTTGGAGGAAACTATGGCGCACAAATATCTTGTCATCGTGGAGTCGCCCGCCAAGGCCAAGACCATCGGCAAATATCTTGGCCCCGACTATGCCGTGAAAGCCAGCATGGGACATCTGCGGGATCTGCCCAAATCCACCATGGGTGTGGATCTGGAGCATGGATTTACCCCGGAATACAAGCCCATCCGCGGCAAGGAGAGCCTGATCGGCGAGCTGAAGAAGGCCGCCGACGCCGCGGAGATCGTCTATCTCGCCACCGACCCGGACCGCGAGGGCGAGGCCATCAGCTGGCATCTGAAGGAGCTGCTGCAGCTCAGCGACAGCAAGGCCCGGCGCGTGACCTTCAATGAGATCACGAAGAAGGTGGTGCAGGAGAGCATCACCGAGCCCCGGGAGATCGACCAGGCTCTCGTGGACGCGCAGCAGGCGCGCCGCGTGCTGGATCGCGTGGTGGGTTATAAGATCTCCCCGATCATGTGGAAAAAGATCCGCCGGGGCCTCTCTGCGGGCCGTGTGCAGTCCGTGGCCACCCGCATGGTGAACGAGCGGGAAAAGGAGATCGAGGGCTTCACGGCGGAGGAATACTGGACGCTGGACGCGGAGCTGCTGCAAAGCGGCGCGGCCGCCGCCCCCTTCACCGCCCATTACCATGGCATCGGCGGCAAAAAGCAGGAGCTGCCCTCCGAGGCCGCTGTGACGGCGGTGACGGAGGCCGTGAAGAACGAGGTGTTCGTTGTGAAGAGCGTGAAGCGCAGCGACAAGCAGCGCAGCGCCTCGCCCCCCTTCACCACCTCCTCCATGCAGCAGG
>CAYPWQ010000152.1:0-3031 GCA_964414495.1 uncultured Oscillospiraceae bacterium | reverse complement strand
TGGGACTGTTCGGAAAACTGTTTGAGAAGAAAATCTGCGACATCTGCGGCGGCGAGATCGGCCTGCTGGGCAACCGCAAGCTGGAGGACGGCAACCTCTGCAAGAACTGCGCGAATAAGCTCTCCCCCTTCTTCAGCGACCGGAAGAACAGCACCGTGGCGGAGATCCGGGAGCAGCTGGACTACCGGGAAGCCAACCAGGCCCAGGTGGCAGCCTTCCAGCCCACCCGTACCCTGGGGGGCAACACCAAGGTTTTGCTGGACGAGGACAAGGGCTGCTTTGTGGTGACCTCCGCCCGGAACTGGCGGGACACCAACCCCGACGTCATTAAGTTCAGCCAGGTCACCGGCTGCGACTACTCGGTCAAGGAGACCAAGACCGAGCTGAAGCGGGAGGACAAGGACGGCAACAAGGTCTCCTATAATCCCCCCAGATACGACATCGACTACGATTTCTATGTGTCCATCTATGTGAACTCCCCCTGGTTCAGCGAGATCGGCTTCAAGCTGAATTCCTCCCGCATCGAGCGCCGGGGCGACACCCAGTACCGGGAGACCGAGCGCCAGGCCAAGGAGCTGAAGGAGGCTCTGACCAAGGTCCGGCAGGAGGTCCGGGAGACCGTGGCAGCGGCCAGCGCGCCCAAGGCGGCCATGACCTGCCCCTGGTGCGGCGCCACCACCACCCCCGATGCCAGCGGCTGCTGCGAATACTGCGGCGGCTCCCTGAACGGATAAAGAAGCCAGCCCTCTCAAAATGTGAAAGGAGACAACAAAATGAAAAAACTGATTGCAATACTGCTGTCAGCTGCGATGCTGCTGGGCCTGTGCGCCTGCGGCGGAACACAGTATGACGAAGCGGTGCTGGGCGTGTACACCTGCTACGCGGCAGAGGTCATGGGTACCCAGATGAAGGCCGAGGATGTCTTTGAGGACGCCTGCACCATCGAGCTCAAGCAGGGCGGCAAGGGCACCCTCCATATGGACGGCAAGGACTACTCCATGAAGTTCACCCTGGCCGGTGAGGTCATCACCATCGAGGCCGACGGCGAGACCGGCGGCGGTACTCTGAAGGACGGCCTGATGGAAGTGGAGATTCTGGATCTCAAGCTGCTCCTGGCCAAAGAGGGCGTGGAAGTGGCTGCGGCTGCCTCCGATGCAGGTTATTACATCCTCTCCTCCATGACCCAGGACGGCGAGACCTTCGACGAGGCCATGCTGAAGGAATTCGGCCTGTACGGCACCATGTACCTGGTGCTCAGCGAGGACGGCACCGGCTATATGTGCTTCGGCGAGGACGACGTCAGTTCCATCACCTGGGAACAGGGCGCTATCACCGCGGACGGCGAAACCTACTCCTACACTCTGGAGGGCGATGTGCTGACTATGGAGTCGGACGGCGCCACCATGGTCTTTACCCGCAGCAATGACACGCCGCCCGCCGCCCCCGCCGCCCCCGCTGCCCCTGCGGAGCCCGAGGAGCCCGGCGAGCCCGAGGAACCCGGTGAGCCCGAGGAGCCGGGTGCGCCCGCGCTCTCCAACGAGCCTGTGAGCGCGGACCTGGGCGACTATCATATTAGTATCGTGGCCGCCGAGGAATTCACCGATTATGACGGTAATGCAGCGATTCGATTCTACTACGACTTCACCAACAATACCGACGATCTGGAATCTGCCTGGGTCAATCTGAATTACAAGGCTTCCCAGGAGGGCTATGAGCTGATTGAACCCTATGCCAGCTCGGACGACGACGTGCCGGAATATGCCACCGACAGCCGGCAGGTTATTCCGGGCGTGACTATCCGCTGCGTCGCGGAGTACAGCTACAAGCCTGATGGCGGAACCCTGGAATTCACGATCTCAGACTTCGATGATAACGCTGTGACCATGGAGTTCGATCCCCGAAACCTGCCCGGACGGCCCCAGGAACTGGAGCTTCCCGCCATTACCGATCCCACCTGGACCAGTGGAATGTCCACCGAGGGCGTCTATGACGAAAAGTACTATGTAAAGATCGACCACTATGAGTACACCACCGGCTATGGTGACGTTCCGCTGCTGCGGGTGTACTTCGAGTTTACCAACAACTCCGATGAGGCCACTAGCATGTTCTTTGCCACAAATCTGATGGCCTTGCAGGATGGCGCACAGTTGATGACCACTTGGCCTTCGGAACCTGTCCCTGAGGATAAAAATTATTCTGCGGATGTTGCGACCGGAGAGAGCATCATGGCATCGGAGATCTTTGAGGTTCGCGGCGACAGTCCCATCGAGGTCATGGTGTATGAGTACTGGAATGAGACCACCATTGGCATGGTGATCCCTGGGGCATAATCAATATCCCTGCGGGGCCGCTCCCGGAGATGAGGGCGGCCCCGCTTCGGAAATGGAGGAATTATTTTGGCAACGCAAGTGACAAATTACCAGTGCCCTGCCTGTACCGGTCCCCTCCACTTCGCGGGGGCCTCGGGCAAGCTGGAGTGCGAATACTGCGGCAGCGCGTATGATGTAGCCGAGATCGAGGCGCTCTACGCGGACAAAGAGGAAAAGGCACGGGCGGCCTCGGAGAAGGAAGCGGAGAAGGCGGCAAAGCAGACAGCCTCCGGCGGCGGGGACGGCTGGGACGCCAGCAGTGCCGGCGGCGCCTGGAGCGCGGAAGAGGCGGCGGGGCTCCGGTCCTACTGCTGTCCCTCCTGCGGCGCGGAGATCGTCTGCGACCAGAACACGGCAGCCACATCCTGCGTCTACTGCGGCAACCCCACGGTGGTGCCGGGACAGCTGGGCGGCAATCTGAAGCCCGACTATGTGATCCCCTTCAAGCTGGACAAGGACGCGGCGGTCAAGGCTCTGAAAAAATACTACAAGGGCAAGCGTCTGCTGCCCAAGGCCTTCTCGGCGGGCAACCATATTTCTGAGATCAAGGGGGTCTATGTGCCCTTCTGGCTCTTTGACGGCGAGGCCGAGGGCGAGGCCTCCTATGACGCCTCCCGGTCCCACACCCACACCGAGGGGGACTACGAGGTCACCGAGACGGA
>CAYPWQ010000151.1:0-3055 GCA_964414495.1 uncultured Oscillospiraceae bacterium | reverse complement strand
CATCTTAAATAAGTCGAAAATAGCCAAGTTAAGATGCAGTGGGAACATCAAGGGAAGTCGGCGTCAACCTGAAGAACGGCTACAACGGCGACCTCTCCTCCCGCGAGGCCGGCTCCGTCGGCGGCCAGATGGTCAAAAAGATGATCGAGGCTTACGAGAAGAACCTGTAAGTCTCCCGCGCAAAGAAGGCATGCCGCAGCATCCGCTGCGGCATGCCTCTTTTTCTTTCCGCTCCTGAAATATGCATCGCACACTGCGTCGCTCTTCGCACACATTGCCTGGCCATTTCTGTATACATTGGGTGTATCATATGGTTACATCCCTTTTGTCGGGACCTGTCTGTTGGATCGCAGTTAATCTGCTCCAAAATACAGAAAAGAGGGCAAGTACTATGTTAAATCTGAAAAACATGTCTGAGTCGGAATTTTGTGTCGTTGTCGCATCGCCTGTTCCCCGGGTCACTCTGCAAGTGACACTGGATGAATCCGGAACGGTAACGCTCAGCGGAAAGCTGGCAGAGCAGTTCTCCGGAAAACCCGTGGAAATTCGGTTCAACAAGGCGCGGACTGCCATGCAGATTTCCTGCCTGCCGGAGTCTTCCGATGGCAAGCCTATCGTGTTTCCCAAGAACGGAAGAAAGTCGATCCCCAACGCAGCAGAACAGCTCAGAGCCGCCGCAGTGGCTCTGCCGACTGTATTCAGCAGCTGTGATCTTCCGGAAAACGGAAAATGGCGAGGAGCCCGTCAGGAAAACCCTACGCGAAAGTCCTCCGCCTCTTCCCGCAGCACAAAGACGAGATCATGACTCTGCGGCAGAAATACTGCCAGGTCATATCCGCTTTCCCCTACAAGTCGGGACGCTACGGAATGGATGAGGAGGACTATTTCTCCACGCTGGTGCTGCTCTGTCTGGAGGCCGACTGCGGGAGGCCCTCAACGGGCGGGTTTCGGGCGCAGGCCGACCGGCTGATCCGCACAGAGCTGAAGACAAGACGGCAGGAAACGCAAAAGCTCTACAACCCGTTCAGAAACCTGTATCTGGATCAATGCTATGGCGACAGCAGGACCCCGCTGGGCGCATGGCTGGATCTCCGCAGAGAGGCCCGTGAATGATCCAAAAAGCCCGGGAGCAGGCCTGCTCCCGGGCTTTCGCGACGGATATCGCCGGTTTTCCCTTTTGCCGCAGGCGGCTCCTGCTGCCGTCCCCTTCTAGATCGCTCCCAGCAGACGCAGTCCCGCCAGCATCAGCTGCTCCGGCAGGGGAAAGCCGCTCCATTCCTCCGGCAGCGGCACGTCCTGGGGCCAGATAAAGCGGCCGTCCGGCCGCAGCAGCTCCCGCTGCACCGTGACGATGCCGTGCCCCGGCGCGGTGCTGGCCGGTGTCAGCGTATTCTGCGGTGCGAAGCCGCAGCTCACTGCCTGCTCCGCCCGGATGCAGCCGAGCCACTCCTCCGCCCCGTCCTCCCACAGCAGCAGCACTGCGCAGGAGAGCTCTGCCGCCGGCCGTTCCGCCCCCGGCAGGATAGCCGCCAAATCGAAGCGGCCGCCCTCCTCCGCGTGAAAGCACAGGTTTTTCCCCTGCCGCGCCAGATAGCGCCGCAGTGTTTCTCCGCCGCCCAGCACCAGATCAGGCACCGCGCTTCCCTCCTTTCAGATTTTTTTCGTTTATTTTTTAATTATGGTTCTATTTTCTTTTCAGCTGTGCTAAAATATTGTTTAAAATGTGAGTATATGCGCATCAACGGCTTTTTTCCGTCGATCCGGCAAAGGAGTGAGCGTTTTGGATCCTGTCGGACACTTCCGCACCATCACCCGGCACCGGCACCTTGTCATGCGGTACTGCTTCCGTCTGGGGCTCTACCGGCAGGGCCTCTGCCACGATCTTTCCAAATACAGTCCTGCGGAATTTCTGCTGGGCTGCAAATACTATCAGGGCGACCGCAGCCCCAACGATGCCGAGCGCCGGGAAAAGGGGTACAGTGCTGCGTGGCTCCATCACAAGGGCCGCAACAAGCATCATCCCGAGTACTGGACCGATTTCAGCAAGGTCCCCGGCGAGCGCATCTGCGCCATCGAAATGCCGAAAAACTATGTGGCCGAAATGTTCTGCGACCGGGTGGCCGCCTGCCGGATCTACAAGGGCAGCGCCTACCGCGAGAGCGATGCCTATGATTATTTCGACCGCTCCCGCAACCACATCCTGCTGCACCCCGCCACTGCCGCACTGCTGGAGTCCATGCTGCTGATCCTGCGGGATCAGGGCGAGGAGGCCGCCCTGCGCTACATCAAAGAGGATGTTCTCTGATCCCCGCTTTTATTCTGCCTGCCGGCAGAGCTGACCAATTCTTTACAGATGGAGGGTTCGAAGAGCCTATGAATCCCTATAAGACACGGGAAGGCGGCGCCACCGTCACCATATTTGTTCCCTATGACTGCAACAACAACTGCCCCTTCTGCATCAACAAGCAGGAGTATGCCGACACCTCCTCCTTCAGTCTCCCGCGTATCTGCGAGAGCATCCGCCTCATGGACAGCATCACGCCCCGCTGCGACTTTGTCTTCACCGGCGGTGAGCCCTTTGCCGATCTCCACGCGCTGCAGACCATGCTGGACTGCATCCCCTCCACCCACAAGGTGTACATCAACACCACCTTCCCCGTGCAGCGCTGCCACAGCGCCGAGGAGATGCTGGCCTTCACCGAGAGGAACCGGGACAAGATCACCTGCATCAACATCTCCCGCCATCTTGTGAAGTATGTGGAGGAATCCCCCGACGAGATCATCGCCCGCATCGCCACGCCCACGCGCATCAACTGCGTGCTGTACAAGAAATATCCCGCCGCGCAGCTGCCCGCCTTTGTGGAGCGTTTCCTGCCCTATGGGATCCCCATCCAGTTCCGCTATGACTACACCGAGACGACGCCGGAAAACCTCTACGAGGAGGAGCACGACCCCATCCTGCTGGATCTCCGCCGTCTCTTCACCTATCGCGGGCTGGACGGCTGCCGGATGCGCAACGGCTTCCACTTCTCCTATAAGGGCCTGCACATGACCT
>CAYPWQ010000150.1:0-3076 GCA_964414495.1 uncultured Oscillospiraceae bacterium | reverse complement strand
TCATGTCGTTGGGATGAACGCCGCCAAAGAATGCTTGTGCCATTGTCTTCACCTCTCATATACTCAATCATAGCGGGCACTCACCCACTATTATTCAACTCAGCTATCATACACCACTCCCCCTGCAAAGTCCACCTTTATTAAAAATCTTTTCGGAATATTTTCGGCATTTTGTAACTTTTCATAGTTTTTTGCGGGCGATTCTGTCTGATTTTACAGCATTCAGCGACGAAGATTGTTAAATTATCCACTTTCTGCGGAAAAACTTGTGCATTGCCGCGGAAGCTGATATAATTTTTCCAGATTTTCTGCCTGCAAGGAGGCGATCCCCGTTGATTTCCAACCCCGAACTCCGCCGCGAGGCCGGCGGCCTTCTGCGCCATGCGCAGGTGCCTCTTCCGGCCTTCGCCGGCTTTTCCCTGCTCGTCAGCGCGGCGCTGAGCGTGCTGGATGCGCTGTGCTCCGGCTCCACCTATGAGGAGCTGGCAGCGGCCGGCCCCATCGGTACCTTTGTCTACATTCTTGTGCTGCTCATCTCCCTGCTGCTGGAGGCCGGGCGCGTGGAATACTGCGGCGCGGCCATCCGCGGCGAACGCGCGGAATACGGCGACCTGTTCTGCGGCTTTTCCTATGTGTTCCGCTTTCTGGGGGTGCTGCTGACGCAGGCGCTTCTGGTGGGAACGGGCTTCCTGTTCTTCTTCATCCCCGGCATCCTGCTGCTGTACCGCTATCGCTTCGCCATCTATGTCCTCTGCGAGGATCCCTCTCAGGGCATCGCCGCCATCCTGCGCCGCAGCGCCGCAGAGCTGAACGGCTTCCGCTGGCAGCTGTTCCGTCTGGATCTCAGCTTCCTGCCCTATGCGCTGCTGTGTCTCGTGCCGGCGCTGCTGTGGGACTATGCCGCGATGGAGCCCCTCTCCGCCCTGTCCGCCCCGCTGTCGGCCCTCATCGGCACAATCGTGACCTTCCCCACCCTGCTGCTGACCTTCTGGCGCACGGCGGCGGAAATGACGCTGCGCCGTCATATCCTCGAGAGCCGCCCTGCCGCGCAGCCTCCAGAGCTCCCCTGAGGAACTTCATAAAGTAAAAAGGCCGGAGCGCATCGCGCTCCGGCCTTTTTCTGTTCTTCTCTTTTCCGGGATCAGCCCACGGCCTCGCCGTCATCGGCGTCATCCGCGCCGCCGTCGGCAGCGCCGTCGCCGTCGGAGCTCTCCGCCTCGCCGCCGTCATCGTCTGCGGTCTGGCTGGCCTGATACTCCTCATAGAGCGCCGCGCGGGCATCGCTGACGCTGGTATAGAATGCGCCCATGTCCATGTTCAGCACCTGCTCGTTGTAGAGATCGCTGTACTCGATCTCCGCCTCTTCCGCCTTCTGCTCCAGCAGATAGGTGAAGTAGCCGTCCTCGGTCAGCAGCGCGGAGGCAGGGATCTCCTTGCGCAGCAGGATGTGATAGCCCGCGCTGGTCTGCACGATGCCGCTGAGCTCGCCCACGGCCAGCGTCTTGGCGGCGTCCTCGAATTCCTGCAGCATCTCGCCCTCGCCGAAGACATAGCCGTCGGGATAGACGGCGCGGCCGGGATCCTCGCTGTATTCGTCCGCCATGAGCTTGAAGCGGCTGGGCAGATCCTCCGCCTCGCGCAGCTCATGCAGGATGTCCTCCGCCTTTTCGTACTGGGCCTTCACCTCTTCGTCGCTCAGCGCCGCGCCGGTAGCGAGATCCGAGGTGGCCAGCAGGATGTGATCCGCCATCATCAGGCCGGACTCCTCCGCATAGGCGGTCAGCTCCTCCTCCGTGGGGGCGAGAGCCCCGCCCTCGGTCAGCACCTCGGCCTTCAGCTTGTCATAGTGGCTGAACTGGGTATAGAGATACTCCATGGTCTCGCGGGTCACGCCCATGTACTGAAAGCCGAAGTCGCCGTACTGCTCGGCATAGGCATCCACCTGCTCCGTGACCTCCGCCAGCTCCTCCTCCGTCAGCGTCAGCCCGTATTCCTTGGCCCAGCGCTCTACAAGGGCGTACTCCTTCGCCGCCTCCACCGTGAATTCCAGGCAGATCTCCGCATAGGTGCGGCCGTCGCCCGCGTCGGAGGCAAAGCCCTCTGCGCCGCAGTAGGCCGCCGCATTGGAGACGGAATTATAGAGCCAGTAGAAATAGCGCTCTGCCGTCACATCCACGCCATCGATCCGCAGCAGCACCGCGTCGGGGCTGATGCCGGTGGCCTCGTAATAGATGCCGTCGGTGCGGGAGCCGGTGCTCATGCCGCCGCAGGCGGCAAGGCTCAGCGCCAGCAGCAGGGTGAGCAGCAGCGCCGTCATTCTTTTCATCGTTCGTTTCATTGCTTTTTGATTTCTCCTTTCCGGCCGGGATCTCCCGGCCGCGCCACGGTGGGTCATGGTGGGTATTGTAAGCCGTTTCCGGGGAAAAAGCAACATTTTGCCCCAAACCGGCCGGCAAACTTTTTCAGTCCGCTGCGGCGCTGCGGGTGAGCTTCAGATCCTCCACCAGCGCCAGCGCGCTCTCCAGCACGTCCTCGCCCTTTCTGAGCTTCAGCGACAGCGCCGGATCGTCCCCTGCGAGAAGGGACAGGCGGCCCCGGTACTTCTGCATCCCGCAGACCGCGGCAAGGCCCGGCACGTCCAGCTCGCCCAGGCGCAGCAGCACCCGCTCGCCCTTCTGCGTGATGTCCGCGACGCCGGCCTCCGCCGCCGCGGCGCGCAGCAGCGCCACGTCCAGCAGCGCCAGAACGCTGCGCGGCGGCTCGCCATAGCGGTCGGTGAGCTCGTCCAGCACGTCGTCCGCGTCCGCCGTGCCGCGGATGGCGGCGATGCGGCGATAGAGATCCATGCGCTGCTCGGGCGATGCAACATAGCGCTCGGGGATGTTGGCGCTGACGGTGAGATCGGCGCTGCACTCCAGCTTTTTCTTCGGCGCCTCGCCCTTTTCCTCCAGCACCGCCTCCTCCAGCAGCTTCAGATACATATCGTAGCCCACGCTCATCATGTAGCCGCTCTGCTCCGGGCCCAGCAGATTGCCCGCGCCGCGGATCTCCAGATCCCGCATGGCGATCTTGAAGC
>CAYPWQ010000149.1:0-3082 GCA_964414495.1 uncultured Oscillospiraceae bacterium | reverse complement strand
GCCCTGCGGACGGAGATCGCTCTCCGGCAGGAGCCGCCCCTGACGACGGAGATGCCCTCCGGCGAGACCGTCGATGTCCCTGTGACCCCTGTAACGCCCGTGACCCCGGCAGTGCCGGCGACCCCGGTAACGCCTGTGGAGCCGGCGGTATCCGTTGATTGGGCGGCCCTTGCGCGGACGGTGTGGCTTACCGGTGCGGCGGTGCTGGCGCTGGTGTTCCTGGCGGTGAATCTCCGCTTTGGTCTGCGGCTGCGGCGCAGCCGTCAGCGGGTGACGGAGGAGACAGCGGCTCTGCCGGTCTATGTCAGCGCGGCGGCGGAAACGCCCTGTCTCTTCGGTCTGCTGCGGCCCGCCATCTATCTGACGCCTGCGGCCTGCGAGGACGCGGAGACCCGGCGCTGCGCCATCGCCCACGAGTTGACCCATTATCGCCACGGCGACCAGCTCTGGTCGGTGCTGCGCTGCCTCTGTCTTGCGCTGCACTGGTATCATCCGCTGGTCTGGCGGGCGGCGGAGCTGTCCCGCCGGGACGCAGAGCTTGCCTGCGACGAGGCCACGGTCGGCGCTCTCGGCGAGCGGGAGCGGGCCGCCTATGGCCGCATCCTGATCCGCCTGACCTGCGAAAAGCGCCCCGCGCTGCTGACGGCGGCCACCACCATGACGGACAATGGCCGGCAGCTCCGCGAACGCATCACCACGCTGGTGAAGCGGCCGAAGACCGTGGCTGCGGCGGCTGTGGTGCTGACGGCGGCGCTGGCGCTGGTGACTGTCGCCACCTTCACCGGCGGCGAAGGGGATCCGGAGGAGCCGCTGGGCACGACCTATGAGGCCGACAGACAGCTCTTCGCGCAGGAGTTCGGTGCCGACTTCACGGCGAAGACCATGCCGACCCTCTGCACCGCCGAGAACAGCTTCACCCTGATCGACGCCTGGGGCAGCGCCTATACCTATGCCGCGCCGAAGGAGCGGGCGCTGACAGAGGAGAATTTCGACCGGCTCTTCCCCGCGCAGACAACGGCGGACGGCGGCTGGACGGACGGCCAGAGCGCCGCAAAGCTCCGCCGGAACAATCTCCGCAGCTGGCGCGCCGAGGCCGTGGAGCCGGCGGACGGCCTGCCGAATCGGCTCTATCTCCTGCAGCAGCGGGACGGGACGTGCTATCTCGCCCTTGGCTACGATGCGGAGGAGCTGCACACCATCTGCTGGGTGCTGCATCTGACGCCCACAGAGGCGGCGGAGGCAGAGATCCATGGCACGGCTCTCAGCAAGCTGCGCACCAATGCGGAACACTACACCATGCCGGAGAGCGTGACGAACATCGTCACATTTTCCTGCCGCGATCTGCCAAACCTGCGGGAGATCACCCTGCCGGAGGGGCTGAAGGAGATCGGCAACAGCGCGTTCCTCGATTGCACGGCACTGGAATCGATCACGCTGCCGACCACGGTAGCCAAGCTGGGCAGTAATGTATTTGGGGGCTGCACCGCGCTGCAAACAGCGGAGCTGGGGGACTGCGCGGTCTGGCAGCTCTCGGACACGGTGTTTGGCTGCTGCACGGCGCTGACCGACGTGACCCTGCCGCCCAAGATCCAGAGCATCGGTCGGCGAACATTTTATCAGTGCCGGAGCCTTCGGAGCGTGACTGTGCCGGATGGCGTGAAGTCCATCGGCGAGGAGGCGTTTGCCGAGTGTGCGTCGCTTGAAGCGATCACGCTCCCGGCGGCGCTGGAAAGCATTGGGGCGCAGGCGTTCGCGGGCTGCACAAGCCTACGGGAGATCGTGATCCCCGATGGCGTGACTGAGCTGCCCCGCTGGGCCTTCGCGGACTGTGAAAATCTCGAGCGTGTGACGATCCCCTCCGGCGTGAGGGCGATCCGCTCGCTGGCGTTCCAGAACTGCGACAGGCTCACCATCGTCTGCGAGGCGGGCTCCGCCGCCGAAACCTACGCCAAAAAGAACGGCATCCCCACGGAGCTGATGGAGTATGATGCCTTCCGCGCGGCGCTGACGCTGGCAGCAGGCGGCGGCGCGGCGACCCTCCGCTTTGACGCGGCGGCCAGCGCGGTCTATCCCGCCGCAGCAGCGTTGAACACCGTGGCGCTGAATGAGCTGACCTTTGTCCCGGTGGAGGCACAGGCGGCGGATGCCCACACCCTGCTGCTGGAGCTGACGAACGGGAACCAGCTGGCCTTCTACGAGGATTCGAACCGGGTGGGCCATTTTGCGGGCGGCGTGCGCCTCGGCACCTACGAGGCGCGAGGCGTCGGCATCCGGGACCCGCGGCAGAGCCTTTACCGGCGCATGTGCAGCTGGTATACCGAGGCGCAGTTCGCGGATATGGAACGGGCGCTGCGGCCCATCCCGGATCAGGGACAGGACTGGCGCACGGCGGCGCAGGCATTTATGGATGCGAAGGCAGGCCTGCATCTCAGCGCCCTGCCCGGAGGGAAATTCTGCTACACCTGGGTCGCCTGCGGGATCGAGGCGGCGGAGGAGACCACGGAAGCCTTCCGCGCGGAGGGCCGGATCGACGAAAATACCTGGTGCTTCTATGCGACGCTCCGCTTTGTGCCGGAGAACGACGAGGCGAGGGACTGGAGCATAGCGGGCAACACCACGGCCTGCACCGATCCCGACGCCCCGAAGGGCGCGTGGGAATGCCTTAGCTGCTGCACCATCCGCAGGGACGCAGACGGCTGGCACGGCGAGATCTGGGACACCGGCTGGTAAGCGGGGAGACGATCCGGCGCAGCGCGCTGCAAGACCCGGTGGGCAAGCGGGTCTCCCGCCGCGTCGAGGCATTTCCCGACTGCCTGTATAAAATGGCAGCGCCCCATCCGGTTTTCGGATGGGGCGCTGCGCCATATCGACCGGGGAGAACGTCATCTGCGCCGCGCGGAAACGGCGGCGCATCTCCATGGCCGCGCTCTCTGACGGGAGAGCGGATGCTTCAGACGGACAAAAAGCGCATCCCCGCCGGGATGCGCTTTTTCTGTCGTTCTGTTGGTGGAAGAGAGGCTTACCGGTGACCGCCACGGCCACCGCCGAAGCCGCCGCGACTGCCGCCGCCAAAGCTGCCGCC
>CAYPWQ010000148.1:0-3120 GCA_964414495.1 uncultured Oscillospiraceae bacterium | reverse complement strand
TCTCGCAGTTGCCGCGGACGCAGAGGAGCTGATCCTTCACGGCGTTCAGCAGCGCCGTGGTCTTTTTCGTGTCGTAGCCCTCGGGCAGATCGTTCCGCGCCCCGTGATAGAGCAGGTCGCCCAGCAGCAGGAGCTTTTCCGCCCCCTCCCGCTGAAAGGCCTCCATCAGCTGGCCGCAATACAGGGCCGAGCCGTGGATATCCGATGCGATCATCAGCTTCATATGGCGTTCCTCCTTACTTCTTCGCTGCGCCGAAGGCGACGCCAGCCAGCATCCCAAGAGAGATGCCGTAGGCGATGTTCAGCTGAAAGGCCTGCGCCAGCGCGATGCCCAGGCATTCGCCGATGCAGATGCCCGTGACAAGATTCTGGCTGCGCCGCTCCGTCGCCCGCTTCTCCTCCTCCGTCACTGCGGCGTTCCGCCGCGCCTGCTCCGCGCTGAGGTACTTCATGCCGAAGGCCAGCGCCAGACCCATGCACACCCAGGGCAGCGCCGCCGCGAGAAAATCCCTCAAATTTTCCATCAGTATCCTTCCCCCCTGTTATTCCCGGATGGCGCGTTCCTTCTGCAGCGCCTCGATCTTGCCGTGGAAGCGGCCCAGGCCATAGGCCAGCAGCGCGGCGCAGAGCAGATTGATCCAGCCAAGGTCATGATTCACAAGGCCGATCAGCAGATTCGCGCCGCCGAGAATGGCCAGCATCCGGGCGATCCCCTTCAGGTGGGCGATGCGGGAATCCATGTCGGAAAAGATATCGAACGCGCCCTTCTCCACGGGCTTGCGGAAATAGATCCACTTTACCATGCGCCCCACATATTCCGCGCCGGTCTCGGCCATCAGCTCCAGATAGGCGGGGTCATTGTCCCGCATTTCGAGGCGCACCGTGTACGTCCCCGGCTCGCAGGGAATAAACTCATAGCGGCAGAAGCCCACGCCGTCCAGCAGCCAGCCGGACTGTGCCATTTCGTTGAGCCACTGCTCCTCCTTCTCAAATTCCCAGACCCAGAACCACTTGCGCAGCTGTTTTCTCTCGCTCATATATCCCACTCCTTTACGATGCTCTCGCCGTTTTCCAGCAGCTCACGCAGGCGGTGCAGCTCCTGCCGCACGGCGGCACGGCCCTCTTCCGTCAGGGCGTATTCCTTTTTGCGGCTGCCCTCGCACTCCCCCAGCGACCGGATCCAGCCCTTTTCCAGCAGGGTGTTCAGCGCGCCGTACAGCGTACCTGCCGCAAGACGCACCCGCCCGCCGCTGAGCTGCTCCGTCCGCTGCATGATGCCATAGCCATGCAGGGGCGAGGAAAGGGACAGCAGGATGTAATAGACCGCCTCTGTCAGGGCGATGTTTTCCACAAGATCACTCCTTTCCCGATATAACGTCCGGCTTTGTATCTTTTTCCGTTATATCGGCTGCCGATAGCAAGAGTATAGCAGGCACATCTGCTGCTGTCAATAGGGGGCGGCAGATTTTTTTCGCCGCAAAATGATTGCGCCGAAGCGCCGCTTCCGCTACAATAAGGAAAATGGCGCAAAGGAGGCGGCAGCATGGAGCACGGTGTGACCGAAGTGAATCTGCACGGCATGACCCAGGTGCAGGCCCGCGCCGCGGTGGAGGCCGCCCTGCGGCAGGCGCCCAAGTCCGTTTACCGGCTGCGGCTCATCCACGGCTATCACGGCGGCACTGCCCTGCGGGACATGCTGCGCCGGGAATTTATCGGACACAAAAAGGTCCTGCGCATCGAGCTGGGGCTGAATCCCGGCTGCACGGAGCTGGTGCTGCGGGAATGGTACTGAATCAGACAGCGAAGGAGGAGAGCATATGAGGATCGCACTGCTGCAGCTGCCCGTCACAGAGGACAAGACGGAAAACATTCAAAATGCCTGCCGGGAGCTGCGCCGCGCTGCGGCAGAGGGCATCGACCTGGCCGTGCTGCCGGAGATGTTCTGCTGCCCCTATCGCACCGACGCCTTCCGCCCCTATGGGGAGGATCGGAACGGCGAGGCACAGCAGGCGCTCTCCGCCATGGCGAAGGAGCTGGGCATCTATCTCGTGGGCGGCTCCTTCCCGGAGCTGGAGGAGGGACGGATCTACAACACCAGCTGCGTCTATGACCGTCAGGGTCGGGAGATCGCCCGCCACCGGAAGGCCCATCTGTTCGACATCGCGGTGGAGGGCGGGCAGCATTTTCAGGAGTCCCTGACTCTCTCGGCGGGCAGCGCCGTCACCACCTTTGAGACAGAGTTCGGGACCATGGGGCTCTGCATCTGCTTCGACCTGCGCTTTGAGGAGCTGGCCCGCTGCATGGCGCTGCGGGGCGCGCAGGTGATCTTCGTCCCCGCCGCCTTCAACATGACCACCGGCCCCGCCCACTGGGAGCTGCTGTTCCGTCAGCGGGCGGTGGATAACCAGTGCTTCACCGTGGGGGTCTCCCCTGCCCGGGACGAAAACGGCTGCTATGTGGCCTACGGCAATTCTCTGGCCGTGGATCCCTGGGGCACGGTGCTGACCCGCTGCGGCGGCGAGAGCTGCACGCAGATCGTGGAGCTGGATCTGACGCAGGTCGAACGCGTCCGCCGCCAGCTGCCCATTCTCAGCGCACGGCGCACGGATCTGTACACGATCCGGGAAAACTGAACCATGTTTTTTGGGGAGCGCATCGGACGATGCGCTCCCTTTTTTGCAGGCTGCGGAAAATTTTCCAAATAACCTATTGACAAGGTATGTTTTTAGTGCTACCTTAAACATACAAAACAACTATGTTATTCAGGCTGCACCGCGTCAAGCGGCGACAGCCGGATCGGAGGAACCCATGCCCATCTATCTGGACAACGCAGCCACCACCAAAATGAGCGAAACGGCCATCCGGGCCATGCTGCCCTATCTCGACGGCATCTATGGCAACCCCTCCAGCCTACACAGCGTGGGACAGGCTGCGGCGGAGGCTCTTGCGGATGCGCGCTCACGCATCGCCCGCTGCCTCGGCTGCGCCCCGCGGGAGATCACCTTCACCTCCGGCGGCAGTGAGGCGGACAATCAGGCCATCCGCTCCGCCGCAGCCCTCGGCGCGCGCAAGGGCAAGAAGCACATCATCTCCACCGCCTTCGAGCACCACGCGGTGCTG
>CAYPWQ010000147.1:0-3125 GCA_964414495.1 uncultured Oscillospiraceae bacterium | reverse complement strand
TTCGCCGCGTACTTTTCGTTTTCCAGCATGAAGCGGTTGTTGGCCAGGGGCTGAACCTCCAAAAAGTCGTAGAAAGAAGCGATTCGCTTTAATTCGTCGTGGCTCTTGCCGTCCAGCATGGCCTGAAACAGCTCACCCGCTTCACAGGCAGAGCCGATAATCAGGCCCTCCCGCATTTCCAGCAGCTCGGACTTGGGGATTCTCGGCACCCGTCGGAAATGCTTGAGATTGGAATTGGAAATCAAATGGTACAAATTCCGCAGACCCACCTGATTCTTGGCGAACAGGATGATGTGCCGGGCCTGCCGGTCGGTAATGCGCCCGCCGGAGCGCAGGCCCACCATGGCGGGGTTGATGGTTTGCAGGGTGTGGATGTCGTGCTCCTCTTCCAGCATTTCCATGAGCTTCGTCATAATCAGGCCGCAGGTCATGGCATCGTCCCCGGCTCGGTGGTGGTTGAATTCCGGCAGGTTCAGGGCGTTGGACACGATGTCCAGCTTGAATTTATTCAGGTGCCGCAGAAGGTTCTGGGACAGAATCAGGGTGTCGGCGGCGGTGTAGTGGTAGTCAAAGCCCTGCCGCTCACATTCCGCCCGGATGAAGCCGGTGTCAAAGTCCGAATTGTGGGCAACCAGCACCCGATCGCCGATAAAGTCCAGAAATTTCGGCAGCACTTCCTCGATTTTCGGCGCGCCCGCCAGCATTTCTTCCGTAATACCGGTGAGTTCCACAATTTTCCGTTCCAGATGGCGTTCCGGGTCCACAAAGGTCTGGAACCGGTCGATTTCCTTGCCGTCCTTCAAAATGACAGCGCCGATTTCAATAATCCGGTCGGTTTTCGAGGACAGGCCGGTGGTTTCTAAGTCGAATGCCACAAATTCTTCGTGGAAGGTCATGTCCTGCTCGCCGTGGACTACGATTCGGTCATCCACGTCGTTTACATAATATCCTTCGCAGCCGTAGAGAATCTTGATGGTCTCGTCGGTGCCCGCCACCTTGGGGAGCTTCTTCCCCTCCACGGTGTGCAGCGCATCGGTGAAGGACTGGCAGCAGCCGTGGTCGGTGATGGCAATGGCCCGGTGGCCCCAGGCCGCGGCCTGCTTGATGGCGGCATCGGTGGGAGTCAGGGCGTCCATGTTGGACATGGTGGTATGCAGGTGCAGCTCCACCCGCTTCATGCCAACCGCCGTGTCCTGCCGTTTGGGCAGGCTGCCGGGCTGCATGGCGTAGGGCTTCAGCACCATTTCGTTTTCAAACCGATCCTCGATGAGCTTTCCCTGCACCCGCAGAACCGAGCCGATATTCACATTTTCCAAGATCGGTTTTGCCTCGTTTGCCTCCAAAAATCGGCTGATACGGACGGAATTGGTATTGTCGGTCATGTCGAATTTTACAACAAACGCGTTGCGCTTTTTCAGTTCCTTGTGGTCGACGTTGAATACCTTTCCCTCCACGATCACCGTGCCCATGTCCATGGACAAATCCTTCATGGGCACGGCAGTTCCCTTGAAGGGCTTGCCGTAGAAGGTCTCGCTGGGGGCGGCGGAGACGGCAGCCTTTTCCTCCCGTTTGGACGCGGAAGCAGCGGGCAGATTCTTCATCATCTGGCCCCGCATGGTCTCCATGGCTTCAAACAGGGCTTTTCCCTCCAGCGCCGCGCCGGTTTCGATGGAAATGGTTACGGGCACGGCAAACCGCTCCCGAAGAACCTGCTGCACGGAAGGCACCTGCTCCATGAGGGCGTCTTTCCCATTGGCTGCCAGATGGATGGTCAGGTGTTCCCCTTCCCATTCCCATTTGGCCCCGGCCAGGGAGCCCCGGGCCATGGAATCCCGCTGAACGAACAGGTTCATCAGCTCCTCTGGCTCGATTTTTGTCAGCTCCGAAGCCGGGTGGGTCGCATTCAGGGCCATGCGCCGCAGCCCATAGAGGGCGGCAATCTCCTTCGCCGCCTGATCCATCAGCCGCTGGGGGATGTAGTTTTCGCTGTGGACAACAACGTGGACGGATCGATCCTCGGCGGAAATGTCCGCAGCGGCGATAGCCGCCTGAGACAGGGCTGCGTGCAGCTCCTCAGGCGGCTCATAGTCGGGAAACATTTGAAATAGGTATACTTTCTGTTCCATAGGTACAATTACAGAGCTTCAATCCGTTTCAGCAATGCGGGCAGCAATTCCTCGTAGGGCAGCTTTTCAACCTGCTGGCCTTTCTCGAAAATCATGCCCCAGCCGTCGCCGCCGGCAATGCCGATGTCGGCTTCTCTTGCTTCGCCGGGGCCGTTGACCACGCAGCCCATGACCGCCACGGTGATGGGCTTTTTGCACTCCCGCAGGGCTTCGTCCACCCGGTTGACAAGGCCAATGAGGTCAATCCGGGTTCTGCCGCAGGTGGGGCAGGAGATGATGTTCACGCCCTCCTTGCGCAGTCCGGTGGCTTTCAGAATGTCCTTGGCGGCATAGACCTCCTGCACCGGGTCGTCGGTAAGACTCACCCGGATGGTGTCGCCGATGCCGTCCAGCAGCAGCGCGCCGATGCCCATGGCGGACTTGATAAGGCCCTGCTTTACCGGGCCGGTCTCCGTCACGCCGATGTGGAGGGGATAGTCGCATTTCGAGCGGAACAGCCGGGCTGCCGCCACCATGGTGGGCACCGTGGAGGACTTCATGGACACGCAGGTATCGTAAAAGCCCTCCTTTTCCAGCAGTTCCAGATGTTCAAAGGCGCTTTCCACCAGCGCTTCTGCCGTGGGATGGCCGTATTTTTCCAATAACCGTTTGTCCAGAGAACCGCCGTTGACGCCGATGCGGATGGGGATGTGCCTGTCCTTGCACACCTCCACCACGGCCCTGACCCGGTCTTCCCCGCCGATGTTGCCGGGGTTGATGCGGATTTTGCTGGCCCCGCCTTCCGCTGCCGCAACGGCCAGCTTGTAGTCAAAATGAATGTCCGCTACCAGCGGCAGGGGGCTTTCCTTACAAATTTCCGCGAAGCCCCGGGCGGCCTCCATATTGGGCACCGCAAGCCGGGCAATCTGACAGCCGGCGGCTGCCAGCTGACGAAGCTGCTGTAAGCTGCCCTCTACGTCCGTGGTTTTGGTGTTGAGCATGGACTGAATCACCACCGGG
>CAYPWQ010000146.1:0-3141 GCA_964414495.1 uncultured Oscillospiraceae bacterium | reverse complement strand
CGTCCTTCAGGCAGTAGGCGCACTTGCCGATGATGACATCGGGCGCGCCCTTGGTGTACTGGATGAAGCCGCATTCGGTGCGGTGAACGGTGGACATCATCTTGCGGCCGGAGTCGAAGGGCGCTTCGCCCACGCGGGGGAGATTTTCCTTCAGCCCGGGCTTCATAAAGCCCAGCTTGTTGGCCCAGGCCACGAGCGCGGCCTCGGTGGGCTCGCCGGTGACTGCGCCGTCGGCGTCGATCTCCGCGTCGGAGCAGAGACTCATGGCGCAGGCGAGACGGTTCTCGTCCTCGCCGAAGTGATCGACCACGGTCATCTTGTTCTGGGTCAGGGTGCCGGTCTTGTCCGAGCAGATGATCTGGGCGCAGCCCAGAGTCTCCACGGCGGTGAGACGGCGGATGATGGCGTTGCGCCGGGACATGTTGGTCACGCCGATGGAGAGCACCACCGTCACGACGGCGGCAAGACCCTCGGGGATGGCGGCCACGGCCAGGGACACGGCGATCATGAAGGAACTGAGCACCAGCTCAAAGTCCATGCTGCCCGCCCGCAGCAGCTGCACGGCGAAGACCACCACGCAGATGCCCAGCACCAGCTTCGTCAGCACATGGGAGAGCTGGTTGAGCTTGATCTGCAGGGGCGTTTCGCCGTCCTCCGCCTTGGCCAGCGCGTCGGCGATCTTGCCCATTTCGGTCTGCATGCCCGTGGCAGTGACCACGGCGGTGCCGCGGCCATAGACCACGGTGCCGCCCATGTAGACCATGTTCTTGCGGTCGCCGAGGGGCACGTCCTTCGCGCCGTCGGCGAGGTTGATGAGATCGATGAACTTGGTGACGGGGACGGACTCGCCCGTCAGGGCGGCCTCCTCCACCTTCAGACTGGCGCTTTCCAGCAGGCGCGCGTCCGCGGGGACGGCGTCGCCCGCCTCCAGCAGCACCACGTCGCCCACCACCAGATCCTCGCTGCGGATCACCTGCACCTTGCCGTCGCGCAGCACACGGGAGGTGGCGGCGGACATTTCCTGCAGGGCCTCGATGGCCTTCTCCGCCTTATTCTCCTGATAGACACCGAGGACGGCGTTGATGATGACCACGGCCAGGATGATGATGACATCGGCGAAGCTGTCGTTCTCAATGACGGCCAGCACGCCGCTGATGGCGGCGGCCGCCAGCAGGATGATGATCATGGGATCGGCCAGCTGGGCCAGGAAGCGCTGGATCAGGGACTTGCCCTTGGCGGCTTCCAGCCGGTTCTTGCCGTTGGCCTCCAGACGCTTCTGCGCCTCGGCGGCGGAGAGACCGGCTTCGGAAGAGTTCAGCTCGCGCAGGACCTCTTCCCGGTTTTCACAGTAGTAACGCATTTGTTGACCTCCTAAAAATATAAACAGGTGGATGGGCGCGCCGGAAATGGGCAAAAAAAGAAGTCCGGCGTCCCCAATGGGCTACCGGGCCTTGTCGCTGGAAGGGAGAGGAAGGACCCAATGTATAGCCTTTGCGGGGTATACATGAGTCTCGCAATTTAAAGCAAGCCAGAACGCATCAGCGAACGGGGTTGTTGACTTACTACGCGGCGGGCCGCGCTTGCTACTCCCTCATTCAATTTTACAACCGTTATTATACGCAGAATCGGCGCGAAAAGTCAAGCGGATTCCGACCCCTCTTTGGCCGTTCCGTCGAAATTGCCCATGCGGAAAACGAAGCGGAGGCATGACCAGACGGCCATGCCTCCGTATTTTCCGGCTTTTTACAGGCCCATCTCCTGCTTCACCTCGCCGAAGCAGCGGATGGCGAAGTCCAGATCCTCCTTGCTGTGGCCGGCGCTGATCTGGGTGCGGATGCGATCCTTGCCCTTGGGCACCACGGGATAGCAGAACGCGACGACATACACGCCCTTGTCCAGCATCCGGCGGGCGAACTCGTGGGCCACCTTGGGATCGTACAGCATCACGGGCACGATGGGGTGCTCACCGGGCAGCAGGTCAAAGCCCAGCTTTTCCATGCCGGCGCGGAAGTAGGCGGCGTTCTCGTGCACCTTGTCCCGCAGGGCGGTGGACTCCTCCAGCAGATCGAGCGTCTTGATGGTGGCGGCACAGATGGCGGGGGCCACGGTGTTGGAGAAGAGGTAGGGGCGGCTGCGCTGACGCAGCAGATCCACGATCTCCTGCCGCGCGGCGGTGAAGCCGCCGGAGGCGCCGCCAAGCGCCTTGCCGAAGGTGCCGGTGACGATGTCCACCCGGCCAATGACACCGCAGAATTCACTGGTGCCGCGGCCATGCTCGCCCATGAAGCCGGAGGCGTGGCTGTCATCCACCATGACAAGGGCGTCGAACTCATCCGCCAGGTCGCAGATGCTCTGAAGATCCGCGATGTAGCCGTCCATGGAGAACACGCCGTCCGTTGCGATCAGGATCTTCTTGCAGCCGCTCTCCCGCGCGTCGGTCAGCTTTTCGCGGAGATCGGCCATGTCGTTGTTCTTATAGCGATAGCGCTTGGCCTTGCAGAGACGCACACCGTCGATGATGGAGGCGTGGTTCAGCTCGTCGGAGATCACCGCATCCTCCGCGGTGAGCAGCGTCTCGAACAGGCCGCCGTTGGCGTCGAAGCAGGAGGAATAGAGGATAGCGTCGTCCGTGCCCACGAAGCGGGCGATGCGGCGCTCCAGCTCCTTGTGGATCTCCTGCGTGCCGCAGATGAAGCGGACGGAGGACAGGCCGAAACCCCAGCGGTCATAGCTGGCCTTGGCAGCTTCGATCAGCTCCTCCCGGGCGGAGAGACCCAGATAGTTGTTGGCGCACATGTTGAGCACGCCCGCGCGGGCAGTGGTGTCGATCACGGCGCGCTGGGGGGTGGTGATGATGCGTTCCTCGCGCCAGGTGCCGGCCTCGCGGATGGCGTCCAGCTCTGCGCGGATGGCAGTCAGTGCAGATTTCATGATAATGTTCCTCCCTTATTTTTTCGTCCAGTCCAGCACGACCTTGCCGGAACGGCCGCTGTGCATGGCCTCAAAGCCCTTTTCAAACTCGGTATAATGGAAACGGTGGGTGATGACGGGGGACACATCCAGCCCGCCCTGGACCATGTAGGACATCTGGTGCCAGTTGTCCATCTTGCGGCCATAGATGCCCTGCAGGGTCAGACCCTT
>CAYPWQ010000145.1:0-3220 GCA_964414495.1 uncultured Oscillospiraceae bacterium | reverse complement strand
GCGTGACCGGGCTGGTGATCTGCCTGGTGCTGAAGGGGAAGGTGAAGGCCGTCCGCCGCAAGGCGCAGGCGCGCAGCTATGTGGCCGCAGGCGGCCTGCAGCTGACGGAGCGCTACGACCGCTTCACCCACACCACGGAAACGGTGCGCACCATTGAAAACAAGTCCTCCGGCAGCGAGAGCGGAGGCGGCGGCAGCGGCCGCAGCGGAAAGTTCTGAGGTGGCGGCCATGAAGCACACGACATGGCGCCGCGCGGCGGCTCTGGCGCTGTCCCTGCTGCTTCTCCTGAGCCTTGCCGCCTGCGGCGGCTCTCAGGACGGCTCACAGGGCAGCTCCGGCAAGCTGGACAGCGTGAAGGATCCGGACGCCGACGCGGTGTCCGACGGTGCGAATGAGTGGCAGGGCTACAGCGAGGCGGCGCAGGCGGCCATTGATGAGCTGTTTGCCGCCAGAGCGTGGGAGCAGTATCTTGCTGTGGCACACCTTGGCTACCGTGAGGAGGGCGACACCACCGACCTCACCGCATGGCTGCACAACGAAGCGCCGACCCTCGCGGCCTTCTGGCCCTTCCTGACGGAAATCCCGGAGGAGGACATCATCGGCGACCACGGCTATCTCTTCTGCGTCGTGCCGCTCGATAGCAGCATCTCGTTCACCGTAAAGAGCGTGGAATGGAATTATGAGGGCAACGGCTCAGTACCCACCTACTCCGACCCGCTGTATGACTGCCAGGTGGGCAGGCCCTTCCTGATGTATGTCAACTACGGCGGTGTCCCCGGCCTCTGGGACGATGACCCGGATACGGTCATTGCGTACGAGGAAGAGTATGAAAAGACCTGGTATCCCTACAAGGAGCCGGACGGCGAAACCACATACGATGGCGATATGATATTTGACTTTGCCCACCTCTATGACGTGGGGGACTACATCCCCCGTCTGGACGACGGGTATGCCCCGGATGCCGAGTGGCTGCCGCCCACGGAGCTTGGCCTTGCAAATACCTGCTGGTACAGTGACAACGGCTGGCTGCTGGAGTTCGGTGCGGACGGAAGCGCCGACGACGGCATGGTGCTCTATCAGCCTGCGGAGGACGGCACCCTGGCCCCCTACTACGAGGGCAGCTGGTGGATGGAGGATGACAGCCTGTGCCTCGGTGTCTACGAGGGTCACTGTCCCTTCCCGCTGCTGATCTCTCCCTCCGGCGAGCAGCTCATCGTCATGCAGGCGGACGACGGCTCCGTGCTGCCCTTCTTCGAGGAGGGGCAGACCACCGTCGGCCTGACTCTCAGCGTGGGCTGAGCGGAAGCACCGAACGAACGGCAACTGTAAAAACGGCCCCCTTGCGGTCATCGCGGCCGCAAGGGGGCTTTGCTGTCTGTCCGCCGCTTCGTCTGCGGACTGACGCCATCGGGTTCCGGTCGTACAGCGCAGGATACGAAAACGGAAAGAGGCCGTCCGCAAAGCGGACGACCTCTTTTGCATTGTGGATCGTGCGGGGGAGCGGAACGATCAGTTTGCGCCTTCCTGTGCAGCCAGATCCCTGACCATCTGCTTTTCCATTTTGTCCAGACGGGTCAGCAGGAGGATCAGGATCACGGCGACGACCATGGGGAAGATGACGTTTTCCACGTAAAACAGTCTCTTCACGGCGGCGGAGGGAACATCGCCGGCAGTGTAGTGGAAGGCAGCCAGCAGTGCGGCGGCGATCACGGAGCTGACGGCCTGACCGAACTTCTGCCCGAAGGTAAAGACGGAGAGGACCACGCTGGGATTGTTGTCGCCATGGAGCCGTGCATAGGTGGCGGCATCCAGATTGCACTGGCGGCTCATTTCAGACACATAGCCGGAGCCGACGCCCAGCAGAATCATGCAGGCCACAAAAATGCTCTGATACTGGTCTCCGGTGATCACACGGGGGATCATGGCAACAAAGCAGATGGCGGCGCCGATCATACAGGTGCGGGCATTGCCGAATTTCTTGCTCATGGCCCGCATGGTGACGATGGAAACGAGCATGCCGATGACCGCCGAGGTGGAATACAGGCCCATCAGATCTTCGTTTCCCACCGTATAACGGAAGTAGTAGATCAGCGTGCTGCCCATGATGCCGGAGAGCAGCAGATAGCACATGTACGACGCGGTGACGAGACGGCAGTATTTATTCTGCAGTGCGGCCTTGATCAGCGCAAGGGCAGAGGGCTCGTCCTTTTTCGCGGCGGCAGGATCAGAGGCGGAGAGGGAGGTGTCGGGATCCATGCCCCTGGTGCTCCAGTAGATGGAGAGTGTGGCCAGTGCGTAAAGCACGCCGAGGATCGCCGCCAGCACAAAGAAGCCGGTCCGCATGTTGCCCTCGCCAAAGGAGCGCACAAAGGGCATGGTGAGCGCGGGGATCAGCGCGTTGGCCGCGGCGCTGGGAACGGCGGTATACTGCGCAAGGCGGACACGCTCCGTGCGGTCCTGTGTGATGGAAACGGTCAGAGCGGAGTTGGGGATGCTGATGGCGGTCTGCGCCATGCCCTGCAGGATATAGGCAAAGCCGGCCCAGAGGATCTTGGCGGGCGTGGCCCAGTCGGGACAGAAATAGCTGAGGGCCAGGAACACGCCGCCGGGGATGGCGACGCGCTTCATCCAGAAGCGGGACTTGCCCTCTTTGGACTTGGTCTTGTCACAGATGACGCCCATCATGGGATCGTTGATGGCATCCCAGACGCGGGCGATCAGGAAGATGACGCTGGCAGCGGCGGCGGGGATCCGGATCACATCGGTGTAGAAAAACAGCAGGAAGTAGTTGTTCAGCATCCACATGCTGTTGGTGGCCAGACTGTTGAAGGTATAGCTCGCAACGACTCTGGCAGGAAGCTTTTTTCTGGTTTCCATGGTAGGTTTCTCCTCCTCTGAAATGAAAGCCGTCTGGCTTTGACACTGAACATATCACAAAACTGTGCTGAAGTCAACAAAAAATATTGACAAGCGAAAAAATGTTTTATATACTCATTTTGCTGATATGCTCAGTGAAATGTGAAGAGAGGCGTTTCAACATGTACTGTTTTGAAAACACTGTGGATCGGAGAGAGACCGGCAATATGAAGGGAGCCGTGGCGGAAGAGCTTCCCCGGGACACTGTCTGTCTCTGGGGCGCGGAAATGGACTATCCCACGGCGCCCTGTATCCGGCAGGCCCTCGCGGATTTCTCCACGAAGGGGATCTATGGCTATACGCT
>CAYPWQ010000144.1:0-3223 GCA_964414495.1 uncultured Oscillospiraceae bacterium | reverse complement strand
GCTCATCATCCGCGGCGGCGTGGGTGTGGACAACATCGACGTGAAGTACGCCGAGGCTGCCGGCATCACCGTGAAGAACACCCCCCGCGCTTCCTCCGAGTCCGTCGCAGAGCTGGCCATGGCTCACATGTTCTCCTGCGCCCGCTACATCTCCATCGCCGGTCACACCATGCGTGAGGACAAGTGGGAGAAGAAGGCTTACGGCAAGGGCATCGAGCTGCAGGGCAAGACGCTGGGTATCGTGGGCTTCGGCCGTATCGGCCAGCACCTGGGCGTCATGGCCAAGGCCATCGGCATGAAGGTCATCGCTTTCGATATCTTCCACATCCCCGGCATCGAGGAGCAGCTGGGCATCCCCTATGTGGAGATGGATGAGCTGCTGGCTCAGTCCGACTTCATCTCCGTCCATGCTCCCGCCGTGGACGGCGGCGCTCTCATCAACGAGGAGCGCATCGCCAAGATGAAGGACGGCGTCGTCATCATCAACACCTCCCGCGGCACCAACGTGGACGAGGACGCGCTCCTCGCCGCGCTGAACAGCGGCAAGGTCCGCAGCGCCGGTCTCGACGTCTATGCCGACGAGCCCGCTTCCAACAAGGCGCTGTACAGCCATCCTGCCGTGTCCTGCACCCCCCACATCGGCGCTGCCACCGTGGAGGCTCAGGGCCGCATCGGTCAGGAGATCGTGGACATCATCGAGAACTTCTAAGCGATTTCTTCCAAACAAGAAAAGAGCAGAGCCGCAGGGCTCTGCTCTTTTTTCATGCTCTTTTCCCGTTCAGTCCCGCAGCAGGGTCAGCGCGGCCCGATCCGCATCCAGACGGCAGCGGCAGCCCATGGGCAGCGTCAGCGTGGGGCGGCAGTGCCCCGCCTTCAGCCCCGCCAGAACGGGCTTATCATAGTCCGCGAAGAAATCCCGCAGCAGCTCTGCCGCGCCGTATTCCTCCCGATAAGCGTTGCGGCAGCGGGTGAAGTCCCCCAGCACCACGCCCGCGGCATCGTCGAAGAGCCCGCCGAAGCGCAGCTGCCGCAGCATCCGGTCGAGACGGTACACCGCCTCCCCCACGTCCTCTAAAAACAGGATCTTTCCCCGGACATCCGGCTCATAGGGCGTGCCCATGAGGGCAGAGAGCAGCGAGAGATTGCCGCCCGTGAGCTCCCCCTCCGCCCTGCCGCCGCGAAGGGCCCGCAGAGGCGCTTCCGGCGGATTCTCCACCGTGAGGCTCGCGCCCATGTCCAGGGTCTGAAAGAGGCTCGTCAGCGTAAAAGCCTCCGGCTCTTCCCCCAGATGCTTCGCCACCGGCCCGTGGAAGGTGACGAAGCCGCAGCGCTGCGGCAGGACGGCGTGGAGCGCCGTCACGTCGCTGAAGCCGATGAAGGGCTTGGGGCTCGCCCGGATCAGCTCATAGTCCAGCAGGGGCAGCAGCTCCATGGCGGTGCTGCCGCCGCGGATGGCCCAGACCGCTCGGATGTCCGGGTCGCGGAAGGCCGCGTGGAGATCGGCGGCCCGCATGTCCGCCGGGGCAGCGGCATAGCCCCGCTCGGTGCGGACACCGAGGGAGGGGGCCTGCCACACCCCATAGCCCCGCTGCTCCAGCGCGGCGACGGTGCGCTTCACCGTTTCCTCCGCCAGCTGCGGTGACGGCGGCGAGGAGGTGGCCACCAGAGCCACGGTGTCCCCCGGATGAAAGGCGGGCGGAAAGATCATAGCAGTTCCTCCTTTTTTACAGCAGCGGCCTCTCCCCTTTTCCAGCGGAGAAGGGGAGAAAGTTTTCGATGGCGGCCGCCGTTCTGCTCAATATATCATATAAACCATCTAATATAATACGCAATTCAGCGGTTCAGAGACGGCTATCGCCCCTCACAGCTCCTTCAGATACCGGACATCACAGGCAAAATGCCCGGTCTGCCCCAGCGGCTCACTGTACCGCTGGAAGCCATACTTCTCATAGAAGCGCTGCGCTGCCGTCATGTTTTCCAGGGTCTCCAGATAGCAGCGTCCATAGTACTGCCGCGCATATTCCAGCGCGAGAGCCATCAGCTGATGCGCTGCGCCGGTGCCTCTTGCCTCCGGCAGACAGTACATTTTTTGCAGCTCACACACGTCTGCCGCTCCGTCCAGCTTCCCGATGCCGACTCCGCCGACGATCTTTCCGTCTTCGTTTTCGGCTACCCAATACTTATTCCCGGCGGTACCGTATATTTCGGAAAACCTGCCCAGATCCGGATCCGCCCAGGCCGTTCCCTCGTGATCCGCGCCGAATTCGATCAGGCAGGCCCGTATGACGCGCTCCACCGCTTTGTTGTCCCTGGCCTCGATCTCCCGGATCGTAACTGTCATCTTTCATGACCTCCCTGTTGTCTTTTGCTTTTACAGAAAGCATAGCAGAAAATGGCGGAAAACGCCACAGTCTGCGCAAAAACCGCCCGAACTTTTTGTCCGGGCGGTTCTGGTATCGTTCAGGCTCTCACAGCTCGATCAGGTCATGGGGGACGCTGACCATGTTCTCGTTGCCGTTTTCGGTGATGAGGATCTGATCCTCGATGCGGACACCGCCCCAGCCGGGGATGTACAGACCCGGCTCGATGGTGGTGACGGTGCCGGGGCAGAACACATGCTCGCCCTTGGGCCGCATGAAGGGCAGCTCGTGGACAAAGAGGCCGATGCCATGGCCGATGCCGCTGTAATGATAGGGCAGATATTCCGTATCCTTGATGGCCTGGATGGAGGCCTCGTACACATCGCCCGCGGTGTTGCCCGCCTTCATGACGGCAATGGAATCCTCGATCATGCGCTTTTCCAGCTCGTAGACCTCGCGCTGCTTCGCGTCGGCCTTGCCCACCACCACGGTGCGGGTCATGTCGCTCATGTAGCCATTGAACTGGCAGCCATAGTCCATGAGGACAAAGTCACCGTACTGCAAAGCGCGGTCGGAGGGAATGCCGTGGAGCAGGCTGGTGTTTGGGCCGGAGATGAGGATGTTGCCATAGGGCTGGGTGTCCGCGCCCTCCATGACCATGTAAGCCGAGAGCTTCGCCGCCAGTTCCTTCTCCGTGATGCCCACGCGGATGTCCTTCACGATGCGCCAGAAGGCGCGGCAGGAAATGTCGCAGGCGTTGCGGAGATACTGGATCTCCTGCGGCGTTTTGATGCTGCGGAGCTTCTCCACCACGTCGGTGGTGGGGACGAGGACGGCGTCGGCGGCGTCCTTCAGCGCGGTGT
>CAYPWQ010000143.1:0-3255 GCA_964414495.1 uncultured Oscillospiraceae bacterium | reverse complement strand
TGGTGACCGACGCCTTCGGCGTGGTGGCCATGGTCGCCATGACGCCGCTCGTCACCATCCAGCTTCTGGGTCTGGTGTACCAGCGCAAGATGAAGAAGATCCCTGCCGCTCCGGTCGTCGAGCACACCGAGGTGGAGGAGATCATCGAACTGATGTAAGGAGGGAGAACGCAATGAGTCGACTCTATCTCATGATCACCGTGACGAGCCGCGTGGCGGGTGCCAAGCGCTTCCTCGACTTTTATCAGCGCAACGATGTGCCCGTGGTGCAGACCGTTCTGGGCCGCGGCACCGCCAGCGACGATGTCCTCAGCACCCTGGGTCTGGAGGCAACGGAGAAGGCCGTGCTCTTCTCCGTGGTCACGCCGGAGAAAAAGCAGCTGCTGCTGAAGGAGCTCGTCAGCACCATGAAGATCACCACCCCCGGCCGCGGCATCGCCATGAGCCTGCCCATGAGCAGCATCGGCGGCAAGACCGCCGCAAGCTATCTCCTCACCGCCCGGGACGAGGAAGTCACGCTGCCGGAAAACGACGACAAGGAGGGAACGAAAATGTCTGCCTATCAGCTCATCATCACCGTGGCCAACCGCGGCTATACCGACCGCGTCATGGAGGCGGCCCGCAGCGCCGGCGCCGGCGGCGGCACCGTGATCCATGCCCGCAGCACCGGCAGCTCCGATGAAAAATTCTTCGGCATGTCCATCGCGGGCGAGCGCGAGATGATCTTCATCGTGGCGCCCACGGAGAATAAGAACGCCATCATGCAGGCCATTATGGCCAAGGCCGGTATGGAGACCAAGGCCCAGGCCGTGACCTATTCTCTGGCTCTGGACGACGTGGCGGGCCTCCGCACCGTGGATCTGGGCGACGATTGATCCGTATTTGAAAAAAGCCGTGTCCCACCGGGGACACGGCTTTTCTTTCTGCCCGGAACGTGCTACCATAGGGGAAGAAACGAGCTTCGACGGCTTTTGACCGAATACGAACTGTAATATCAAAGGAGAATATAACGCTATGTTGCAGGATCTGGACTATGGAACGCTGGACAATCAATACCGCCCCCTGACGCCGGAGGCGGAGGACGCGGTGGTCTGTATCCGCGGCGGCGCCATTCTGGTGGCGCGGGCGGCGGACGATACCCTGACGCTGCCCACGGCCGCGGAGGTGCAGCGCTGGTGCGCCGCATGGGAGAGCTGGGGCGGCGAGAGCCTCCGCTATGTCTTTACTCTGCAGGGGCGGCGGCACTTCCTGTTCATGGGCGAGGCAGGGGAGCCGGGAGACGGGCGCTTTGCCTATGAGCCCGCCCGGAGCCTGCGACAGCTCAAATCGAAAAATGTCTGCTTTGCCGCCATGACTGCGTGGCACCTGTTCGTCTGGTACCGGGACAATCGCTTCTGCGGCCGCTGCGGCGCAGAGACCATCCACGACGGCAAGGAGCGAATGCTGCGCTGCCCCCACTGCGGCAATATGATCTTCCCCCGCATCGCCCCCGCTGTCATCATCGGTGTGACCCACGGCGACGAGATCATCCTGATCCAGTACGCGGGCCGCGCGTACAAGCACTATGGTCTGGTGGCGGGCTTCATCGAGATCGGCGAGACCGCTGAGGAGGCCGTGGCCCGCGAGGTCATGGAGGAGGTGGGCCTGAAGGTCAAAAACATCCGCTATTATAAGAGCCAGCCCTGGGGCGTGGCGGGAAATCTGTCCCTCGGCTATTTCTGTGAGCTGGACGGCGAGGATGCCGCCATCCGTCTGGATACGGAGGAGCTGTCGCTGGCCGAGTGGCATCACCGCGACCATATGCCCGCGGAGGACGACGGCATCAGCCTGACCCGTGAAATGGTGCGCGTGTTCTGCGAGCGCCGGGAGCCGCGCTGAGCGCAGCGGGAAATGACGCATTCCCTGTTCTGCCATACCTATACAGAGTAAAAAGCGCAGCTGTGCAGGTGGGCCGCTTTTTAATTGCCTTTTTCCCGGTGATACAGTAGAATAAGGAAAACATCCGTCCCGCCGCCTCCGGCGGGACGCTGCTGACAGGGAGGAACAGGATATGGGACTGTTCGGAAAGAAAAAGACGCCGGAGCAGCTTCTGGCCGAGGGCCGGGCGCAGTTCATGCATGGCGATCACCGGGGGGCGTATATAACGCTGCGGGCGCTGGCCAGACAGGGAGAGCCGGAGGCCTGCCTCTATGTGGGCTTTTACCTGATGAACGTAAAGCGGGACAAGGATGCGGCCAAGCCATATCTCATCACCGCCGCCGAGGGCGGCGAGAACAATGCCGCCCAGTGGCTGGCGATGGACTATGAGATCCTGGACTATCTCACCGGGGCAGACGCCGAGCGGGAGGCCAAGAAGCGCTTTGCGAAGGGCGAGGCCGCGGAGGGGGCCAAAAACTACGAGACGGCGCTGGCGCTCTATACACAGGCGGCGCGGCTGGGCTGTGCCGCCGCGCAGCTTCGCTGCGCCGCGCTGTGCGACGGGGGAAAAGGCACGGCAGCGGACAAGAAAACGGCGCTTTCCTGGTATGAAAAGGCGGCGGAGCAGGGCAGCGCAGAGGCCCAGTGCCGCTGCGCCGCCATGTACGAGAACGGCGAGGGTACATTGGCGGACAGGGAAAAGGCCCTCTACTGGTACGAGCGGGCCGCCCGGCAGGGGAACGTTACGGCGCAGCTCAGCTGCGCCGCCCTGTATGCCGACGGCAAGGACGCAGCGGATCGGACAAAGGCGATGCATTGGCTGGAGCAGGCGGCGGAGCAGAGCCACATCGGGGCCCTCTGCCGCTGCGCGGCCTGGTATGACGCGGGCGGCGCAGGCGGGCAGGATAAGGCAAAGGCTCTCTATTGGTACGAAAAGCTGGCCGAGCTGGGCCTTTCGGACAGTCAGTACGACTGCGGCACCCGCTATGAAAACGGCGTGGGCACGGCGGCGGACATGGGAAAAGCCTTTCAGTGGTATGAACGGGCAGCGAAAGCGGGACACGCCGGGGCGCAGTGCCGTCTGGGCCTGTGCTATCTCCGGGGCGAGGGCACGGAGGAGGATCGAACGAGAGCCGTCCACTGGCTGGAGCGCGCTGCCGATCAGGGCGAGGAGCAGGCTGGACAGATCCTTGCCGAGCTGAGGGGAAGCCCCGACGCGGCTCTGCCGACGCAGGAGCAGGCAGCGGAGCAGTATTATCAGGAGGGGATGCTGATCTATCGGGCGGGCGTGACCCTGTCCCGGGCGCTGCCCCTGCTGGAAAAGGCGGCGGGGCTGGGT